>CAYPUM010000021.1:0-18216 GCA_964413545.1 uncultured Roseibacillus sp.
GCTTCGACGACGATCTGGAGATGCCCTCCCTCTTCTTCAGTCAGCTCCTCGGCCACGCGATGGGGATCAAGAGGAGGAAGCTGGGCCTGCAGGACATGCTGGTGAGCCCGCGGAAGGCGCTCAAGGCATGTGAAGCCTAACCGCGACAAATCAGGATATGGACACTTCAAACAACGGCAACAAGCCCGGTCAGGAGCGAGCCAAGGTCGGCGTCTACGTGTGCGCCTGCGGCCTCAACATCGCCTCCAAGGTCCACATCGACGAGGTCCGTGAATTTGCCGGGACCCTCCCCTCGGTCGGAGTGGCCCGGGATTACAAGTTCATGTGTTCGGACCCCGGCCAGGAACTGATCATCAACGACATCAAGGAGCACGGGCTGAACCGCATCGTGGTGGCTTCCTGTTCGCCCCTGCTGCACGAGCACACCTTCCGCAAGGCCTGCGAGGACGCGGGTCTGAACCCCTATCACTTCCAGATGGCCAACATCCGGGAGCACGTCAGCTGGGTGACGGAGGACATGGAACTGGCCACCGAAAAGGCCAAGAGCCTCGTGGCGGCGGCGGTGGAGCGGGTGGCGTTCCATTACGCCCTCGAAAAGAAGCGCGTCGACATCAACGGCAACGTCCTTGTGGTCGGCGGCGGGATCGCCGGCATCACGGCGGCGCTGAACCTTGCCAACGCCGGCAAGCAGGTTTACCTCGTGGAACGGCAACCGTCGATCGGCGGCCACATGGCGCAGTTCGACAAGACCTTCCCCACCCTCGACTGCGCGGCCTGCATCCTCACCCCGAAGATGTCGGAGGTGAAGAACCACCCGAACATCACGATGTGGACGATGTCGGAAGTGGAGAACGTCTCCGGATACGTGGGGAACTTCACCGCCAAGGTGAAACACTACCCGCGCTATATCAAGGAAGACAGTTGCGTGGGATGCAACGACTGCATCGACGCCTGCGTCTTCAAGAACGGCAAGTGGGAAAACGAGTTCGACGCCGGGTTGTCCCTGCGCAAGCCGGTCTACATGCCGTTCCCGCAGGCCACTCCGTCGACGGTTCTCATCGACCCGGAGGCTTGCCTCTATCTCATGAAGGGCAAGTGCAAGCAGACCTGCGTGGACGCCTGCGAACGTGACGCCATCGACTTCACCCAGCAGGTCACCTACGACGAGGTCGAGGTTGGGACGGTGGTGTTGTCCACCGGCTTCAAGAGCTTTGATCCGAAGAGGATGCCCGAGTACGCCTACGGCAGGCTGGACAACGTCCACACCTCGCTCGAGATCGAGCGCCTCGTCAACTCGACCGGCCCGAGCGGCGGGGAGGTCGTCCTGAAGAACGGCGAGAAGCCCAAGAGCGTCGGGATCATCCACTGCGTGGGTTCCCGGGACAAGCGCCACAACCCGTACTGCTCGAGCGTCTGCTGCATGGCCTCGCTGAAGCTGGCCCACCTGATCAAGGAACGGACCGGCGCCCAAGTGTACAACTTCTACATCGACATGCGAACTCCCGGCAAGGGCTACGAGGAGTTCTACGACAAGCTCCTCGGCGAGGGCGTGCATTTCATCCGGGGCCGGGTGGCGGAGGTCACCGACTGGGCGATGACGCCCGAGGAGGAGGGCAAACTGGTGATCCGGGCGGAGGACACCATGATCGGAATGGCGCGGAGGATTCCGGTGGACATGGTGGTGCTGGCCGTGGCGCTGGAACCGCAACCGGATCACGAGGACATCCGTCGCACCTTCAACATCTCCTGCTCGAAGGAAGGTTGGTTCCTCGAGCGGCATCCCAAGCTGGCCCCGGTTTCCACCTTCTCGGACGGGATCTACCTGGCGGGCGCCTGCCAGGGGCCGAAGGACATCCCGGCCACCGTGGCCCAGGCGGGAGCGGCGGCAGGCGAAGCCCTTGCCCTGATATCGAGGGGCTACATGGAAATCGAGCCGAACACCGCATGGATCGACCCGGATCTCTGCAGCGGGTGCAAGACCTGCCTGCCCCAGTGTCCCTACACGGCGATCACCCGCCACGTGGACAAGGGCGTGGCCGAGATCAACCCGGTCCTCTGCAAGGGTTGCGGCACCTGCGTGGGGGCCTGCCCGTCGGGCGCCGCCCAGCAGCACCTGTTTACCGACGATCAAGTCTACACCGAAATCGAAGGAATCCTGAGCCATGTCTGAAACCGCCACCGCACCCGCTGCCACCGGCGCCGGCACCTACGAACCACGCATCGTGGCGTTCTTCTGCAACTGGTGCACCTACACCGCCAGCGACCTCGCCGGGGTCTCCCGGCTCACCTACGCGCCCAACACGCGGATCATCCGGTTCATGTGCTCGGGCCGGATCGACCCGCAGTTCATCCTCACCGCGTTGCGTCAGGGAGCGGACGGTGTCCTGATCGGCGGATGTCATCCCGGGGACTGCCACTACAGCACCGGCAACTACCGGGCCCTGCGCCGGTTCAAGTTGCTCAAGAAACTGCTCGCGCAAATGGGCCTCGAGCCGGAGCGCGTGCGGCTGGAATGGATCGCGGCCTCCGAGGGTGACCGCCTGCAGGAAGTCACCAACGAAATGGCGGAGCAACTCCGGAGGCTCGGCCCGCCCAATCTCGAGGCGATTCCCGCCCCGGGGCCCGGCGAGGAACTCCCGGGGGAAGTTCAGGAACTCGAAAAGACGGAAGCATGAGCAAACCGAAGGTCGGATTCTACTGGTGCGCCTCCTGTGGGGGCTGCGAGGAATCGGTGGTGGACCTCGCGGAGGGGCTGCTGGACGTGGTGGCGGCGGTGGACCTCGTCTTTTTCCCGGTGGCCATGGACTTCAAGCGCGAGGACGTGGAAGCGATGGCGGACGGGGAGATGGCGGTGTGCTTCGTCAACGGGGCGATCCGGTCGGACGAGCAGCGCGAGATGGCGGAGCTGCTGCGCGCCAAGTCGCAGTTGCTGATCGCCTACGGCAGTTGCTCGCACCAGGGGGGGATTCCCGGGCTGGCCAATCTCTACTCGCACGAGTCGCTGATGAAGTACGTCTACGAGGAGAGCCCCAGCACCGTGAACCCGGAGAAGGTCCGCCCGGCGCCGGAAACGGCGGTTCCCGAAGGGGCCACCGTGACGCTTCCCGAACTGGACCACGAAGTGAAGTGCCTCGACCAGGTGGTCGACGTCGACTACTACATTCCTGGTTGTGCGCCGCCGGTGTCCCTGCTGAGCAACGCCGTCACGGCGGTGCTGGAGGACAAGCTGCCGCCGAAGGGGACGGTGCTGGCGCCGGACGTGGCGCTCTGCAAGGAGTGCCCGCGCATCGACACCAAGCCGGCCGACATCTCGCTGGCGGAACTCAAGCGCCCGTCGTTGGCGGAACTGGACCCGGAAATCTGCCTGCTGACCCAGGGGTTCCTGTGCATGGGGCCCGCCACGCGCTCCGGCTGCGGGGCGGTCTGCATGGCGGCCAACATGCCCTGCACGGGGTGCCTCGGGCCGGTGAGTCACGCCAAGGACCACGGGGGAGCGTTCATCGGGGCGCTGGGCTCGATTCTCTCCCCGGAGAACGAGGAGGAAATCGACGCCCTCCTCGAGCAGATTCCGGACCCCGCCGGAACGTTCTATCGCTACGGACTGCCGGCCTCCCGGCTGTTCGCAAGGCACAATCGCGCCACAACCTGACAAGAGAGGAGAAGACCAAGCCATGAAGAAACACATCGTCGTCGATCCGATCACGCGGCTCGAGGGCCACGGCAAGATTGATGTCCTCCTCAACGAGGAGGGGGATGTGGACCGGGCCTATTTCCAGGTGCCGGAGCTGCGCGGCTTCGAGCGCTTCGCGGTGGGCCGTCCGGTGGAGGACATGCCGCAGATCACGTCGCGGATTTGCGGGGTGTGCCCGATGGCGCACCATATGGCGGGCGCCAAGGCGGTGGACGCGGTCTACAATGTGGAGCCGACGCCCGCGGGGCGCAAGATCCGGGAACTGGCCTACAACGCGTTTTGTTTCGAGGACCACGCCCTGCACTTCTTCTTTCTGGGCGGGCCGGATTTCGTGGTGGGCCCGGACGCCCCGAAGGCGCAACGCAACATCGTCGGGGTGGTGGAGAAGGTGGGAGTGGAAGTCGGCAAGAAGGTCATCGCCATGCGCCGCGAGGTGCGCGACATGATCACCACCATCTCCGGGAAAGTCATCCATCCGGTCTTCGGGCTTCCGGGAGGCGTCTCGCGGGCCATCTCGGCCGAGGAGCAGAAGCGGTTCATCGGCGTCTGTGAGGAAGCGGTGGAGTTCGGGAAGTTCTGCCTCGAGGTCTTCAACGACGTCGTCCTCAAGAACGAGGAATACGTGGCGGCCATCACCTCCGAGGCCTACACCCACGAGACCTACTACATGGGCATGGTGGACCCCGGCAACAAGGTCAACTTCTATGACGGACCGGTGCGCGTGGTCGACCCGTCCGGCAAGGAGGTGCTCAAGTTCGAGCCGGCCGACTACCTCAAGCACATCGCGGAGCACGTCGAGCCGTGGAGCTACATCAAGTTCTGCTACCTGACCGACATCGGCTGGAAGGGATTCGAGGAAGGCCCGGACAGCGGGGTCTACGCGGTGGCGCCGCTGGCGCGGCTCAACGCCGCGGACGGCATGGCCACCCCGATCGCCCAGCAGGCCTACGACCAGTTCTACGAGACGCTGGGCGGCAAGCCGGTGCACCACACCCTCGCCAACCACTGGGCGCGGTTGATCGAGCTGCTCTCGGCGGCGGAAATGATGCTGGATCTGGCGCGCGATCCCGAACTGATCTCGCCGAACATCCGCAACATCCCGGACACCACCCCGAGCGAGGGAGTGGGGATCGTGGAAGCGCCGCGCGGCACCCTCATCCACCACTACAAGACGGACGACAAGGGCCTCGTGACGGAGGCCAACCTCATCGTGGCGACGCAGAACAACGCGGCGCGCATCGCCATGTCGGTGGACCGCTCGGCGCGGGCCCTCATCAAGAAGGGCCAGGTGGACGACGGGATCCTCAACCGGATCGAAATGGCCTTCCGCGCCTACGATCCCTGCCACGGATGCGCCACCCACGCCCTGCCGGGCCAGATGCCGCTGATCGTGCGCATCATGGACCCTGAATACAACCTGCTGCAGGAACTGCGGCGGGATTCCGGGTCGTGAAGACGATCATCGTAGGGCTCGGCAACGACCTTTTGGCCGACGACGCGGTCGGGATCATGGTCGCGCGGCGGTTGAAAAAGCAACTCGCCGGCCAGCAGGCCGACGTCGTGGAGTGCAGTGCCCACGGCCTCGCCATCATGGACCTCTTCATCGGTTACGACCGGGCCATCCTGGTCGATGCCCTCGTCACCGGCAGCCACCCGCCCGGCGCCATCATCAAGATCCCGGTGGACACCCTCCGGAGCGTGCCCAATCCCTCCCCCCACTTCGCCGGGGTCCCCGAAATGGTGGCCCTCGCCAAACGACTCGGCCTCGACTACCCGGACGAATTCCACATTTTGGGCGTCGAAGTCGCCGATCCCTTCACCCTCGGCGGCGACCTTCACCCCGCCGTCCGCGCCGCCATCCCCAAGCTCTGCCGCCGGGTGCGGAACCTCCTCGCAGGCCATCCCGGGAAAATCGCCTGTGGCGTTCCGGTTTCCTGATCCACTGAGTTCCGTTCGCCCGGGAAGGCGAGATCGGATGAAGCGGATCGGTTGAGATTACAGTATTCTGACACACCCGGCCAGGCGATTGGCCACCGGGGTAATGGGCCGGCCGGTGATGAGTGGCGAAGAAGAGGACGTTGCCATTATTCTCCCATCATGCTGCAATCCCGCGAGCATGCTTCGGAAGTAAGGGATGACTGCCGATCGCAAATCGAAACGGCGGGGCCGGGGAACCATGGGAACTTTCGCCGGGGTGTTCACCCCCAGCATCCTCACCATCCTGGGCATCATCCTGTTCCGGCGCCTGGGCGCCGTGGTGGGAGGGGCGGGATTGTCCAACGCCCTGCTGATGATCCTGCTGGCGAACGCCATCTCGGTGCTTACCAGCGTGTCTCTGGCCGCCATCGCCACCAACATGCGAGTCAAGGGCGGCGGCGACTACTACATCATCTCCCGCACCCTTGGGCTGGAATTCGGCGGGGCCATCGGCGTGGTGCTGTTCCTGGCCCAGTCGGTGTCGATCGCCTTCTACGCCATCGGTTTCGGCGAGGCGGTGGCGGACCTGGCGCCGGGGAGCTCCTCCTGGGCGCCCCAGGCTATCGCGGCGGGGGCGGTCGCCGTGCTGTTCGTCTTCGCCTGGCTCGGGGCCGACTGGGCGACTCGCCTGCAGTACGTGGTGATGGCCTTCCTGGCGGCGGCCCTGTTTTCCTTCTTCGTGGGCACGGCGCGCGGGTTCGACGCCGGTCTGCTCCGTGCCAACCTGCCCCGTCCGGAAGGCGGACCGCCGTTCTGGGCGATGTTCGCGATCTTCTTTCCCGCGGTGACCGGATTCACGCAGGGAGTGAGCATGTCCGGCGAGCTGCGCGACGCCGGGCGCAGCCTGCCGCGGGGCACCTTCCTCGCGGTCGGCCTCTCCTGCCTGGTTTATCTGGTCGCGGCCGTGCTCCTGGCCGGCAACCTGCCCGCGACCGAGCTGTCGGCCGACTTCGGGGCCATGGGCCGCCTGGCCGCGGTGCGCTGGCTGATCGACGCCGGAGTGATCGCGGCGACCGTCTCCTCGGCCATGGCCTCCTTCTTGGGCGCCCCCCGCATCCTGCAGGCGTTGGCGGCGGACGAGGTGTTTCCGTTTCTGCGACCCTTCGACCGCTGCGCCGGGCCGGCCGGCAATCCCCGCCGGGGCGTGCTGCTGGCGGCGGCGATCGCCCTGCTCACGATCGCCGCCGGCAACCTCAACGCGGTGGCGGCGGTGGTGGCGATGTTCTTCCTCATCTCCTACGGCCTGTTGAACTACGCGACGTGGTTCGAGGCTCGGGCCGACAGTCCCTCCTTCCGCCCGCGTTTCCGCTGGTTCGACCGCCGGCTCAGCCTCCTCGGTGCGCTGGCTTGTCTCGGCGCCATGCTGGCCATCAGCCCTGCCGCCGGCCTCGCCGCCGCTGCGGTGCTGTTCGGCCTCTACCAGTACCTCAAACGCACGGCCGGCCCCGCCCGCTGGGCCGACGGGACGCGCTCTTACGCGTTCCGGCAGATCCGGGAGCACCTCCTCGCCATGGGGGACGAGCCGGAGCACCCACGCGACTGGCGGCCGCTGGTCCTCGCCTTCTCCAAGGACGACCGGCGCCGCGCCCAGCTCCTGCGCTTCGCCTCCTGGATCGAGGGCGGTAGCGGGCTGACCACCGCCGTCCACATCCTGGAAGGCGAGGGCAGCGGGCAGGCCCGCCGCCGGCGCCGCGCCGAGGACAACCTGCACGCGGCGCTGGCCGACCAAGGGCTCGAGGCCTTCCCACTCGTCATCACCGCCCCCGACCTGCGCTGTGGATTCGACCTGCTCACGCAAGCCTACGGCATCGGCCCTCTGCGTGCCAATCTCGTGCTGCTGAACTGGCACGAGGAGGCCCCGGGACGCAGCTCCCGACGCCAAGTGAAGGCCTATGGAGCGCACCTCACCGAGTCCTTCCGGCTCGGGTGCAACGTGGTGGTGTTGAAAGCCGGCGTGAAGGAAGGCGAGGCCCTCGGCGAGGCGCCCCCGGCCGAGCGGCGCATCGACGTGTGGTGGTGGGAGGACGACAGCAGTGAGCTTGCCCTCTTGCTGGCCTACCTCATGACGCGGACTGCCGACTGGAGCGGCGCCGCCATCCAAGTGGTGGTCGCGCGCCGGGGCCGGCAGCGGGTGCCGATTACGCGCTTCCGGCAAACCCTCGCCGATTACCGCATCGCAGCCGAGCCGAAGGTGGTCGAGGAGGACGCGCCGGAGCATTTCGTCGCTCTCTCGGCAGACGCCCACCTCGTGTTTGTGCCGTTCCGCCTGAAGCAGCATCTCCCGGTCGATCCGTTCGGCCGCGATCCCGGCGAGCTGCTGGAAGACCTCCCCGTCACCGCCTTGGTGCTGGCGGCGGAGGACATCGTGCTCGATCCCGAACCGGACGAGGGCGTTGGGCCAGCCGGGGAGAAGGAGAAGACCGGGCCGAAATAAGCGGCGCGTTCCCGCAACCGCACGGTCAGCGGCTCGCGAGGACACTCGTCCTCCCAAGTTCTTGCTTGCCGTCCACAGGGCGGTTGGTTGCGATCGTGGCCGGGACGGTCATGCCACCATCCCGGCATCGCAAACCGAGTGCCATTATCCTAACCCAGGTTCATCAGTGTGGGGGATGAAGGGGGCATTGGGACTGATCCTTCCTTGCTATTCCCTGAGCATTATCCGCTGTCCGCATCCGCCGATTCCGAATCGCTTGCGGGCGGGGGCCGGTTCGCATAGCCTCCAACCCTGACCCGCCCTTCGAAGCCTCCCGGCCTTCACAGCGCGGCTTGCCCCTCGCAACTCGCAGAGCGAAGAATGGGAGAGCGACGGAGGTTGGTGGTGGAGAGGGGCGCCCCCGAGGCGCCGTCAAGCCGACCCGGAAGCAGGAAATTCCCAGCATGGTCTTTGCCGTCAACGTGATCGCCGTTTTTGTGGCCTACCTTGTTTTTGTGGCGCCGGCTTGGGATGTGGGTGAAGTGGTGGCGGGCGGGGCGCTGGCGCTGGTGGTTGGGGCGGTTTCCCTCGGATTCCGGCGCCGCGAGGAGGCATGGGTGCCGACGCCGGCGCGTCTCATGCGGCTCGCGGCGTACCCCGTCCCGTTCCTCGCGGAGGTGGCCCACGCAAACCTCGAGGTGGCGATGCGGGTGATCACGGGCAGGATCCGCCCCGGCATCATCAGATACGATTCGGGGCTGAAGACGGATGCCGGGGTGATGATGCTCGGCAATTCGATCACCCTGACGCCCGGAACGCTCACGGTGGATGTGGACGAGGAAACGAACCAGCTTTACGTGCACGTGCTCAACATCGCCCCCGGCGGGGAGGACCAGGCGGCATGGCGGGGCAAGGACATCTTCCGCTACACGGACCTTTCCGCCTTGGTAAGGAGGATCACGGAATGATCACGGCGTGTCTGACCGCTGCTGCGATCCTGGCGGCGCTGATTCTTCTGGCCAGTGTGCGGCTGATGCTCGGACCAACCGCACCGGACCGCGCGGTGGCGCTCGATTCCATCAACACCCTGTTGGTGGCGACCATGATCCTGCTGAGCGTGGGATTCGATCAACCGGTCTTCGTGGACGTGGCGGTGGTCTATGCGCTGCTGTCGTTCGTCGGCACCCTTTTCATTGCGAAGTACCTGAACCGCAAGGCGTCATGAGCGACTGGCTTCTCATCGTGGTGTATGTTTTGATCGGCATCGGGGTGTGTTTCAACGCCGTGGGCGTCATCGGCCTGCTGCGGTTCCCCGACGTGTATTCCCGCCTGCACGCCGAGACGAAGACCACCACCTTCGGGTCGATCTTCATCGCGATTGCGGTGGCGGTCTTCTGCTTCGTGCGCGCGGGGGCGGAGGGTGACGGCTCGCAGGTGTCGCTGGGCGTCCACGCGCTGGTGGCGCTGCTGGTGCTGGCCTTCGGCAACGCCACGGGCTCGCACGCCCTTGCGATGGCGGCCCACCGCTGCGGCGTGAAGCCCGCCGGAGGCGTGGTCGACGCGCTGGCGAAGGCGCAGGGCGCCGCGGCGGACACCGGCAAGGAGGCGGCGCCCGCCTCGGAGCCAACGCCCAAGGAACAACCGCAGGCAGAGCCGGACGATGGCCCCGCCGGAAAGGAGGAATCCTCTTGATTGAACTGATCCACATCGCCGTGCTGGCCGGGTTGGTGATCCTGGCATTGATGGTTTTCGCGTTCAAGGACCTGCTCCACGCGGCCATCGCCTTCGCCGGGTTCAGTTTCCTGCTCGCACTGGAGTTCTACATCCTGCAGGCGCCCGACGTGGCGATCGCGGAGGCCGGCATCGGGGCCGGATTGACCACCGCGATCCTGGTGATTGCGATCCGCTGCACATCCCGCAAGGAGGCCGACTGATGAGAGCGCTGATCTCCCTCGCGATCTTCCTGCTGATGGCGGGTTCCTTTTTGCACGTGGCCCTCAGCGACGAACTGAGTTTTGGCAATCCGTCGCGCACGGAGATGGACGACTATTTCATTGCGAACGGCCAGCGGCAGACGGGGGCCAACAACATCGTTGCGGCCGTGCTCTTCGACTACCGGGGTATCGACACCCTCGGCGAGGCCTCCGTGCTGTTCGTGGCCGTCCTTGGGGTGGGGCTCGTCATACGCCGCGCCATGGCGCCGGGTTCGGAAGGTGACGGAGAAAGGGGGGAATCGCCGTGAAGAAGATCGTTCGCACCGCGGCCCGGCTGCTGTACCCGTTCGCCTTCATCTACGGGGCCTACATCGTCCTGCACGGTCACCTCACGCCGGGCGGAGGGTTCCAGGGGGGCGCGGTCATCGCGACGGGTTTCGCCCTGATGCTGGCCGCGCACGGCCCCGGGGAGCTGAGCGGCATCTTCAAGCGGGCGGCCCTCAACATCTGCGAAGTGGCCGGCCTGCTGATCTTCGTGCTGGCCGGGTTCGGCGGGTTGACCCATGGCCGCGCCTTTCTGTTCAACTGGCTGGCCAACGCCGGCGGGTTGTTCGGCCACAGCGTGGCCCATGGGCCCAACCCCGGCGATCTCAACACCGGCGGGCTCGTTCCCCTGCTCAACATCGCGGTGGGGCTGGAGGTGCTCGGAGCCCTTTCGCTGATCATTTACTACATGATGACATTTGCCAACCATATCGAGGAGGGGGGGCCGGACGATGCTGCTTGATCTTCCCTTCGTCGCGGTGGGGCTCATCGCCGTGATCGGCCTTGGCGCCATGATCGCGAAGAAGAACCTCATCAAGGTGATCCTCGGGCTCGGGTTGCTCGAAGGCGCCGTCAACCTGTTCCTGGTGGCGGTGGGCTACCGGCAGGACGGCATCGCCCCCATCTTCACCAACGCCCCGGAGGGCGTCATGGTCATGCCGACCGTCCAGGCTCTGACGCTCACCGCAATCGTCATCGGCGTGGCCACCCTGGCCCTGCTGCTGACGATGGCCATGGCCATCCATCGCCACTACAAGACCCTGAACGTGGAACGCATCGTCAAGTTGAAGGGCTAAGGCATGAGCACGTTTTTCGGCGGCCTCGACAATCACCTGCCCGCGCTGCTGGTCGGGGTTCCGTTGCTCTTCGCCTTCCTGATGCCGCTGGCGGAGCGCGTCCACCGGCGGCTGACCGACATCCTTGCGGTCACCGGCATGGGCCTGACCTCGCTGTGCGGGGTGCTGCTGGCGATCCGCGTCTTCACGACGGGCGCGGTCGGCTACGCCTTCGGCGCGGCTTCGCCTGACGAGATGCTGCCACCCGACTCCGGCGGGGTGCCGGTGCGGATCCTGTTCACGGTCGACGCTCTCGGGGCGTTCATGGTCCTGATCATCTCGGTGGTGGGGCTTGCCACCCTCGTCTATTCCGTGACGCGCGAGGACCGCCACGGCGAAAAGGCGACGTTTTACGCGCTGTTCCTGCTCCTGACGGCGGGCGTGTCCGGCATGGTGGCCACCGGCGACTTGTTCAACCTGTTCGTGTTCCTCGAGATCAGCTCGCTGGCGGGCGCGGCGCTGGTGGCAGTGCGGATGGATCGGGGGGTGGCGGTCGAGGCGGCGCTGAAATACGCGTTGCTGAGCGCCACCGGCGGGCTGCTGTTCCTGTTGGGCGTGGCGCTACTCTACACCCAATACGGCTCGCTCAACATCGCCTTCATCGCGCGGGAACTCCGGATGACGGGCCTTGACACCGTGGCGGTGGCCCTGCTGGCAGTGCCGATGGCGATGAAGTGCGGCGCGGTGCCGATGCATTTCTGGATGCCGGACGCCTATTCCCGCGCCCCGGCGGGCGTGACGGCCTTCCTGGTGGTGTCCAGCCAGTGCGCCATGTACGTGCTGTTCCGTTCGCTGTTCACGCTGTTCCACCGGCGCCTGGACCTCGCGATGTTCGGGTGGTTCGTGATCGCCCTCGGGGTGTTGTCGATGTTCATCGGCGTGACGATGGCCATCCCGCAGAAGGACGTGAAGCGGTTAATGGCCTACCACGCCATCTCGCAGTCCGGATACATGTTGCTGGGCGTCGGCGTCGGGCTGGCGGTCCTCGGGAAGCCCGAACTGCTCGACGCTTACGGCAGGAAGGCCATGGCCGGCGGCATCTTCCACATCATGAACCACGCCCTCTACAAGGGACTTCTCTTCCTGACGGCCGGGGCGGTCATCTACCGGACCGGTCAGCGCGATCTGAACAACCTCGGCGGCCTGGGACACCAGATGGGCTGGACGATGCTCTGCTTCATGGCCGGCGCCCTCGCCATCGCGGGCATCCCGCCGTTCAACGGCTTCGCCTCGAAGTTCCTGCTCTACGAATCCGTCTTCCGGTTCAACCCGTTCCTGTCGATCATCGCCATCCTTGTGAGCGTCCTGACGCTGGCCTCGTTCATGAAGGTTTTTCACTCGATGTTCATGGGGCCGCGCCTGCCGCGGTTCGCGGAGGTCCGGGAGGCGCCGTTGCCGATGGTGGTGTCCATGGGCGTCCTTGCGGTCCTCGTGATCCTCGGCGGGCTGTTCCCGACGGTGGTGGTGGAACACATCATCGAGCCGGCCGTGGTTGCGTTGCTGGAACAGTCCGAATACATTCAAACCGTCATGGAGAGGTAATCGGAAAATGGTGTTCGCATTTTCACTGCAGAGCGGATCGGGGGTCTGGCACCCGCTGGTGTGGTTGGCGGCTTTCGCCGTGGCGGCGATCATCGCCCGGGTCGTCCTCGGCTTCGGCCGGGGCTCGCGGAAGACCGGCGGCGACCACGTGAAACCGTTCCTTTCCGGGAACGAGGAACTGGACGAGGAACGCATCCACGTCCGGGCCAGCAACCTCTACTGGGGCTACCTCGAAGCCATGAAAGGCTACTACCGGCGGCTCACGGCCCTCCACACGGGCAACGTGGCCGACTATTTGCTGTGGCTTTTCGGCGTTCTCGCCATTATGATCGTGGTAGGACTGGCGACATGACGATCAGCAAGGCTCTCAACAAGTCCCTCTGGGTCTACCACCTCAATTCGGGCTCGTGCAACGGGTGCGAGATCGAGATCGTCGCCGCCATCACGCCGCGCTACGACCCCGAGCGCTTCGGCATCAAGCTCGTCGGCACGCCGCGCCACGCCGACGTCCTGCTCGTGACCGGGCCGGTGACCCGCAAGATGAAGGAAAAGGTGCTGCGGGTCTACGAACAGACGCCCGACCCCAAGCTCGTCATGTCGATCGGAGCGTGTTGCATCAGCGGCGGCCCGTTCTACGAGTCCTACACGCTCGAAGGGCCGCTCGATGACGTGCTGCCGGTGGACGTCTACGTGCCGGGGTGCCCTCCGCGTCCGGAAGCCATCACGTTCGGGGTCGTCACGGCCCTCCGGAAACTCGAAGAACTGCAACGCCGCAAGTGAACCCCGATTCCATCGATCGCCTCCTGTCCCCCGCGGAAATCGTCGAGCACTTCGGACGGCTGCTCGGCGACGGCCTGGTGGCGTCGTCGGTCTACGAGCGCTTCGAGGGACGCAAAACCTCCGGCAGCGTGCAGATCTGGCTGACGATCGACCGCAGGCGCCTCAAGGAGGCGGTGCGCACGCTCATCGGCATCCACTTCCCCCACCTCACGGTGATCTCGGGCTGTGACGTGGGTGACGACATCGAGCTGAACTACCACTTCTACATTTATTACGGCAGGGCGCGCGGCGAGTACGGGGTCTTCCTGAAGACGCTGCTTCCCAAGAGCGATCCGGCGATCGACACCATCACCGACATGATTCCCGGGGCGCTCACCAGCGAGCGCGAGAAGCAGGAGTTCTTCGGCGTCACCATCACGGGCATCCCGGACAGCCGCCGCATGTTCCTGCCGGACGATTTTCCCGAGGGCGTCCACCCGTGGCGCAAGGACGAAACCGGCATCCAGGAACACATGGTCAAGAAGCTCTACGAGGTCGGCAAGGAACCGGTCGAGAAGCGGCGCGAGGCGGCCGCCGCGGCGCCGGAGCCGCAGCAACCGCAGCAACCAAACGAGGCATCATGATTGCGAGCAAGGAATTCAACCCGCCCACTGCTCCCGCCGGATCGCGGATCCGGACCGTGATCGGGCCGGTGCATCCCGCCCTCAAGGAGCCCATCAAGTTCCTCTTCGAGATCGAGGGCGAGACGGTGGTGGACGTCGATTTCGCGCCGGGTCACGCCCATCGCGGCATCGAGTGGATGGGCATGCGGCGCAACTGCGTGCAGATCATCCACACCGCGGAGCGCATCTGCGGCATCTGTGGCGTTTCGCACTCGTTGTCGTACTGCCGGGCCGTCGAGCAGGCGGCCGGCATCGAGGTGCCGCCGCGGGCCGACTACCTGCGCACCATCTACGGGGAACTCGAGCGCATCCACTCCCACCTGCTGTGGGCCGGGGTGGCCGCCCTGGAACTCGGGTTCGACACGCTCTTCTACAAGGCATGGGAGGTGCGCGAGAACGTCATGGACCTGCTCGAATACCTTTCGGGCAACCGTGTCAATTACGGCACCCTCCAAGTCGGCGGCATGCGCCGCGACATCGAGCCGGCGCAACACGAGCGCATCTTCGAGTCGATGGATTACTACACGGGCCTTTTCGACGACCTTCTGGAGATGTTCCTCGACGACAGCGTGATGAAAACGCGCTGCCGCGACACCGGCGTGCTCTCGCGCGGGGACGCGATGCGGCTCTGCACCGTCGGCCCCACCATTCGCGCCTCCGGCATCCCCACCGACGTCCGGCAGGACCACCCGTATTGCGCCTACGGCGACCTCGATTTCAAGGCCGTCACGCCCGAGGCCCTGGGCGGGGAAGTCCATGGCGACGTCTACGACCGCATCATCGTGCGGTTGCTCGAGGTCAAGGCGGCAACGCAGATCATCCGCGAGTGCATCGACAAGATGCCCGACGGACCGATCAATGCCTTCAAGAAGCTGTTCCTGTTGCTGAACCACGTCAAGAAGGCCGAAGGGGAGGGCGTGGGCAGGCACGAGGCGCCGCGCGGGGAGGTGTTTCACTACGTGAAGCTGGCCAAGAACAAGGAGGAGGCCGAGGCGTGGAAGGTGAAGGCCTCCACCTATAGCAACCTGATGTCGTGGCAAACGATGCTGAAGGGCCAGCAGATCGCCGACATCCCGATCGTGGTCGCCTCGGTGGACCCGTGCATCTCCTGCACCGACCGCGTCGCGCTCATCGGCGACGGCAAAACCTCCATCCTGACGAACGAGCAATTGCGGCTCCTCTCGCGCCGGAAGACCGAGGCGCTGCGCAGCGGAGGGGCACCCTGATGGACATCCTGTGGATCAAGATCCTTGCCGGCGTGGCCGGCATGGCGGCGCTCGGGGCCTTCGGCGGCTTTCTCGTGCAGGGCATCGACCGCAAGCTCGTGGCGCTGATGCAGGCGCGGATCGGGCCGCCCATTCGCCAGCCTTACTGGGACTTCCTGAAACTGATGGGCAAGGAGAACGTGGTGCCGGAGCATGCGGTCGCGCCGATCTTCAACGCCGCGCCGGTGGTCTCCTTTGCCGCGGTCGTCACCCTCCTGTTGTACCTTCCGCTCTTCGGGCAGGACCCGGTGCTCGAAGGGTACGGGGACTTGATCCTCGTGATGTATCTGCTGGCGATGCCCGCCCTGGCGTTGGTGTTCGGCGGGTTCGCGTCGGGCTCGCCCTACGCCACGGTCGGCGCCCAGCGCGAGATGGTCACCATGATCGCCTACGAGCTGCCGCTGGGCGCGGTGGTGGTGGCGATCGCATGGAAGCTCGGCGCCATCGGGGTGGCCGAACCCTTCTCGCTTGCGGCGGTCACGGCGAACCCGGTCTGGAACGCCTGCGGGCCGTTCGGCTGGGGCGGGTTTTTTCTCCTGTTGCTGGCCCTTGTGCTGGTGACGCCCGCCGAGCTGGGCAAGGTGCCGTTCGACGCGCCGGAGGCGAAGTCCGAACTGGCGGAGGGCCTGCTGGTCGAATACTCGGGCCGCAACCTTGCGCTGTTCCACCTCTCCCTCGGGGCCCGCATGATTGCCATGACGGCGCTGACGGTCGCCCTCTTCGTCCCCTACAACCTCTCCCCCGCCCTCGCACTGAACGGAGTGGCGGGCGCCGTGGTTGACGCCGCGTTTTTCGCGGCCAAGTTCTTTATCGTCATGTTTCTGTCGATCGTCCTGATGCGCGCCGCCATGGCACGGTTTCGCATCAACCAGGTGGTCGAAGTGTACTGGAAGATCGGCGGCGCCCTGACCGGCCTCGGCCTGCTGCTCGTCATGTTCGACCACGCCATCCGCACGGGCGGCTAGAGGCAACAGAACCGACACCACAAGACAATCATTCCGCACCAACAAAAGGAGAATCCCCATGTTCCGTTTACCGATGGTCGCCCGCATGATGCGCCAGCTCTTCAGCAAGCCGGCCACCAACCCGTTCCCGGCACGCCACCTTCCGCGGTCTGTGACCGAGTTCCTGCAACTGGTGGCCGAGGGCAAGGCGCACATGGTGGCGCCGGTCGGGACGCCTCAGGGATTCAAGGGAAAGATCGAATACGAGGCCGCGGATTGCACCGGCTGCTCGCTGTGCGCGCGGGTGTGCCCCGCCAACGCCATCGAGGTGCACAAGGAGCTGAAGTGCATCACCGTCTATGCGGGACACTGCATCCAGTGCGGCCAGTGCACCGAGGTGTGCGGCAAGAGTTCGCTCGTCATGGGCAACGAGTTCCTCACGGCCACCCGCGATCGCTATGCCCCCGACATGATCATCGAGGGCGACGCGGTCCTTTGCGAACTCGCCGGCATCTGCCAGGACGACGAGCCAGCCGAGGCAGTCGCCGTGAAATGACCCGGACAACTGCCGACCGATGACCTCCCCCTCCCCCAACATCCTCATGGGCATCGGAAATGAGAACCGGTGCGATGACGGGGTGGGCACCTGCCTCGCCCGCCATTTCGAGGCCCCCGGCTGGATCGCCCTGGCCTGTTCGACGGCGCCGGAGAACTTCACCTCGGTGGTCCGGCGGCACGCCCCGCACCGCCTCGTCCTGGTGGATGCCGCGGAGTTGGGCATGGCGCCTGGAGCGTTCCGGCGCGTGCCGCCGGAACGCATCGCGGACACCGGCGCCGGCACCCACGCGCTCCCGCTCTCGGTGCTCATCGACTTTCTGACACCCTGCGTGACCGGTGAGATCCTGTTCATCGGCATCCAGCCGGCCATTCTCGCGGCCGGCGAGGGGTTGACCGCCGAAGTGCAGGAGGGCATGCGCGCCTTGGCGGCGGTCCTGTCCGGGCAGCGTTTCGAGGAGATCGAGGAATGGGAGACCCTCGAAGGCAAGCGAGGAGAGGCGTGCGCCCGGCAATCCACGCCCACAACCCCGGCGCCGAAGAGAAGTGAGACATTGCGGCGCGGCCGGCAAGGCCCTTGGCGCTGGGGTCGAGGGGGCCCGTGGCCTCTTCCCGGTTTGTGGACGGTTTGTGAGGAGACGCCGACGAACGCTTGATTTCCCGAGGTTCCCGGCCCAGATTGCTTTCATGCCCAAGCTGGTCACATCCAGACCGTTCACTTACCACGATTACTACTCCCTGCCGGAGCATGGTCCGCGTTATCAATTGGTCGAAGGAGAATTGCACATGGCGCCCGCTCCGAACCGTTTTCACCAGACCGTCTCTCGAAACATCGAGGAAATCCTGCTCAACTACCTCCGCGAGCATCCCATCGGGGTGATCTACGATGCGCCGTTCGACGTGCAGTTGACGGATCTGAACGTCTACCAGCCGGATATCTGTTTCATCAGGAACGAACACAAGTCGCTCTTGACCGAGCAAGGCATGCGCGGCGCTCCCGATTTCGTGGTCGAAATCCTGTCCCCGGCCACCAGCGAACTGGACCTTGGGGTCAAACGCGAGATCTACGCCCGCACCGGGGTCGAGGAACTCTGGATCATCGAGCCGGACGCCCGCCGGATCGAAGTCTACCGGCTCAAGGAAAACCGCGAGACGCCTCAACGCACCCATGGCGATACGGCCCGGTTCGAATCGGAGTTGTTTCCCGGCCTCGTCTTTCGCGCCGAGGCCGTTTTTGCCGAGGACTGAGGGGCGCCGTTCAGTCAGGCCTGCCCTGGTCGCCATGTCGATGAT
>CAYPUM010000022.1:0-17983 GCA_964413545.1 uncultured Roseibacillus sp.
GCGACGCCCCTCCGCGCAGGGCAGGGCGAAGAGATCGCCGAACATGATCCGGCTGAAATGAGCATGGTAGAGCGGGAGGGCGGCCTCGACGTGTTCTTCGCCGAGGAGCTTCCCGAGGGTGACGGGGACGGACCCTCCCACCGTGGCGCGGACGGTGTCGTAACCGGGCACCGGGCGGCCGAGTTTGCGGGCGACATGCGCGCAGGAGCGGTGGATCGTGGTGAAGTGATCGATCAGGGTGCCGTCGAGGTCGTAGAGGATGGCCGGCATGATTGGGAGGCGCTTGTCAGACGCGGACGGCGTTGAAGCCGCCATCGACGATGATTTCGGCGCCGGTGATGAAGGCGCCGGCGGAGTTGGAGGCGAGGAGGAGGGTGGCGCCGACCAGTTCGGGGGCCTCCCCGAAGCGCCGCATGGGGGTGTGGTTCATGATTTGTTCGACGCGTTCGGGGGTGAGGAGGTTCCGGTTTTGTTCGGCGGGGAAGAATCCCGGGACGAGGGTGTTGACGCGGATGCGGCGGGAAGCCCATTCGCGGGCGAGATTGCGGGTGAGATTGTGAACGGCAGCCTTGGTGGCGGAGTAAGTGAAGACGCGCGAAAGGGGGTTGAGGCCCGAGATGGAGCCGAGATTGATGATGGAGGCCGGGACGTCATTTTCGATGAACCATGCCCCGAAGATCTGGCAGGCCCGCAGGACACCGCCGAAGTTGATGCCGACGAGGCGCGAGAGTTCCTCCTCGGAGACCTCGAAGAAGGGGGTGGAGGAATTGATTCCGGCGCCGTTGACGAGGATGTCGGCGCGGCCGCATTGGGCGAGGACTTCGTCGCGGAGGGCCGCCAGCGAGGCGCGGTCGGTGACGTCGGCGGCGATGAAGCGGGACGATCCGCCGGCGTCATTGATGGCGCGGAGGCGCTCTGCGGCCTTGCTTTCGTTGCGGCCCACGAGGACCGTCTCGGCGCCGGCGCGGGCCAGACCTTCGGCCATCGCGCCGCAGAGGACGCCGGTACCGCCGATGACGACCGCGACCTTGCCTCGAAGGCGGAAAAGTTCCTGGAGGTATTCTGAATCGGGCATTGCGATCGAGGAATTGCGGGGAAGACCGGCGGTGGCCGGCGCTCCGGCGGGCGCGAGAGTGGCACAATGGGCGGTGGCAGACAAGGATCGCGCGAGGGGGCGGCTTATTGCCTCGCGGCAATCGTCAACCGGTCCGGGGCGTGCTTCGCCGGACCCTGCTTGAACATCCCCGCGGCGTGCGGGGCTTGCGCCGCGATGGTATCGCTGGTAGGTGCGGCTGCGACGCAACGAGGGAGTCATGTTGGATCTGAACAGAGGGAGTCGCTATGCGTTGGTGATTCCGACGAGCATGGGGACGCGTCTGGCGCCTCTCGACGGTCAGCCGTTTCACAGCAGCGAGGTCTTCCGCATGCAGGCCACCAGTGCGGAATCGAATGTTGGCAGCGTCGCCTCGTATCTTGGCCTGCGGGTCAAGATCCTGACGGCGTTTGTGAAGGGGAGCCCGGTCTCGCGGTTCATCAGGGACGATCTTGCCGGGCGGCACATGGAATACGAGGGACCGGAGATCGAGCCGGGTGGGCCATGGGGTCCCCGGCATCAGATGAACCTTGCGGACAGCGGGGCGGGGGCGCGGGGACCCCGCGTGGCCAACGACCGGGCAGGGGAAGTGGGTCGCCTTCTCGATGCCGGGGACTTCGATCTCGATCGGATATTCGGCGCGGAAGGGGCGCAGATGGTGCATCTGTCGGGGCTGATCGCGGCGCTGTCCCCCCGGGCGAGCCGGTTTTGTCTGGACGTGGTGCGGGCGGCGAAGGCGGCCGGGACGCGGATCGCCTTCGACTTGAACCATCGGGCCAGCTTCTGGGAGGGTCGGGAGGAGGAACTCGGGGGGGTGTTTCGCGAGATTGCGGGGCTGGCCGACGTGCTGGTGGGGAATGAGGAGGACTTCCAGCTCTGCCTTGGCATCGAGGGTCCCGAGGCCGGCGGACGGGAAATCGGAGCCATGATCGACAACTTCAAGGAGATGATCGCCCGCGCGAGGGGAGAGTTTCCGGGCGTCGGCGTGTTCGCGACCACTTTGCGGGAAGTGGTCAGCGTGAGCCGGCATCGCTGGGGCGCCGTCATGGCGGCCGGCGACGAGTGGCACGTGATCGAACCGCGGGAGATCGGAGTGCTGGACCGGATCGGCGGAGGGGACGGGTTCGTGGGGGGGCTTCTCTACGGCATCCTGCGCGGCTGGGAGGCGGCGAAGTGCCTGCAATTTGCGTGGGCCACCGGCGCACTCGCGGTGACGTTCCTGACCGACTACTGCCAGCCCGCCGATGAAGAGCAGGTCTGGAGCATTTGGGAGGGCAATGCCCGGGTGAGGCGATGAGGGACTGCCCGAACTCACCGGCCTCCCGGACGCAGGAGGCGGAGAAACCCGAGCCCGGCCGGAAGGGCGATCAGAAAGAGAAGCAGGGTGGAGGAGGAATCGGGGACCGCGGCGCCCGGGAGCGGGGGATCGTCCTCCGGGATCCCGGAAGGATCAGGGTATACCATGATGTTGTCCACCACGAGGGCGGAGTCGACGAGGATGTCATCGGCATCGGCGACAACGAAACCCAAGGTGTAAGAGTGGCCGTCCGTCAGCGGCAGGGACACCTGGGTGTGGAATCCCGTCTCTTCCTTGAAGGAAGTTGAAGACAGGTCGTAGTCCGGGTAGAAGGTGTCGGCAAGCAGCGCGCCCGTATTCTGGTCGTACAAGCTCCAGGCGCCGAAGTCGTTGTAGGGATATGGCGGGTTGAAGGGAGTGGCCTCGTTGGTCAGGAAGTTCCAGTCGAAGGACAGGACATGACCCGCTTTGCCGATGAATTCCTGTTTGATGGCAGACCCTTCCTTGACGTTGTTCGCAATCGGGTTGTAGGGGACAAGCTCCTGAATGCTGTCCGCAGGGAGCCCGAGGAAGGATTCGATTGCCCCGATCGAGATGGCGGTCGAGGTGTTCGAGACGCCGTTTCCGCTTTGCAGCAGGGCTTGGTAGCTTCCTTCGGTGGGTCCGGTGCCGTAAGCGCCGGTGATGACCGACGCGAAGCCGCGCAACTCCCAGCCGGTGAGATCCCCGGTCTCGAATCCGCCGTTGATGACGCTCGCGACACCGGGACTGGCCAGCCCAACCATCAGGGCCGTTGATATCAGGGGGTACTTCATGTTCATGCTTGTTAAAATTTAAGCGTATTTTGTGCCAGTTCTGAGCTGGTTGATTATTAACATCTGATAATCAGCGTGTTACGCCGCACGTTTTTTATCATTCCTGCGATCCGGTCTTTCAGCGGCGTCGGAAGTGTAAGGGTTTTCGACGCTACGGCGGGGGACATCCGATTTGCGCGGGATGCCCGGTGGACGAGGCCCGGGTGGTGCGGGAGGGGTGGCGAAGCGGACCTCGTTGCGAAGAGCCCGGTTTCCAAGTCCTTGAAGCCCGACGATTTCCTCGTATGAACGCGTTACGACGTGCGTGGCTTCTGCCGTGGGACTTCGGTTGCGAGGGGCACCGAAAATGTAAAGGATTCCGACGTCAGGGAAGGGGACGTTCGGTTTGTGCGAGGTGATCCGAGGTCCGGCCCAGATCGTGCAAGAGGGCGGCGTAGAGGCGGATGTCGTTGAAGAGATTCCGTGCTTCCGCGTTCTGTTCCATGACGTCATTCAGATGGTCGGCATCGCTGGCGACGAGCTCGTCGTCGAGGTAGCGGAAGATGAGACGCTGGAGGCGCTGATTCTTCGGCGTGGCGGTGGCGCCAAGCGGGACGCGGCCCATCGCGACGCGTTTCCGCTGGCATCCGCAGGCGCGCTCGAAAGTCCTCTGGAGGTCGCGATAGATGCGGTCCGGGCGCCGGTTCAGAAGGCGGGCGGCGTCGAAGGCCTTTTTTCCTTCGGCGTAACAGAGTCGGATCAGGAGCCGGGATCTTCGCGGGAGGCGGTCGATACAGATCCGCAGCGCGTCGGACTGGTCGTCGATGTCCCGCGAGGAGCGGGTTCGGAGTTCGTCGTCGAGCATTTCGCCAAGCGCAAACGCAAGGCGGGAACGGCGGGGCGCCTCCTCGTAAAGCCGCCTCGCGCAGCGCTCCTGCAGGAACTCCCATGACCGGGACTTGACTTGCTCGGCGTTCTGCAACTCGCATCTTCGGGCAAGGAGAAACCGCAGCAAATCCTGGAAAAACCGGTCCGCCACCCATGCATCGGCCGCCAGCGACCACACCAGCGCAACCAATCGGGGTCGCTCGCGAAAGGCGATATTCAAGAGTTCGGAACGCGCCAGCGCTCCCATGTTCGGCTTCGGCATTGGCGGAGAAGGGGGAGATGTGAACAAACCGCCGACGCGCCCGGTGCGCAAGGAACAAACCGCTCCATCCCGGCAAAACTTGTTTGTACGGAGGCTCGGAAAGCTGATCCATATTGATGATTTATTCACATTTCTTTAACACCTTTTCACAAGATGCTCTCAAAAAAATGCGCGCATATTTTGAGAGAGGGCGGCGGATTTCCGGGAGGGGAAAACGCTCTGAGAACATGAAAAGCAAGGTTTTCCGGACATTGGAGGGCGAGCAGATAAACCATGGGATGCTGATTATTGCGGAGGCAACGATTTCGCCACAGACATATAGCTTGCAGCGGGAAGGGAATGGGGGTGTGATTCCCGGCGTTCCGGCGTCCGTGGCCTTGGCAGACGAAGGCATGAAGCCATCGATGCGAGGGCGGGGGACGCAGGGCGGCTCTGACCGCATGGGAAGCATTCACCAATGCGAGTTGGAAGATCAGCATCGCCATCGAGGGGGAAAGACCTCGCCTTGCCACGTATTGGTTGTTGCGCGCCGAGCGCGACCTGACCAAGGGCGGCAGCCTGTCCCCGTTCCTGTCGCTACAATGTCAACTGCTTGCGGATCACGAGATTGACCGTTTACCGGGCCGCCTTAACATCAACCTGTCAACTGCCTGAGACACCCATGAGCACCAAGACTGCCAATTCGGCGCCTCCGCGTTCGACGGGGGCAGCGAGTGCGCGGGGGGGAGGCCCGGCCATGATGCAGGGCGTCCAATCCGTATCGGTTCCGGGGCAACCGGAGACGATTGCAACAGCCCGACCTGAACCGCTTCCGTGGTGGAAGCGTTTTTTGGATATCGCGGTGATCACGCTGCTGGCGCCGGTCCTGGCGCCATTGGCGGTGGTCTTGTCGTTGTGGGTCAAGCTGAGTTCGAGAGGTCCGGTTTTGTTCCGGCAGGAGCGGATCGGGCAAGGGGGGCGGCTTTTCACGATTTACAAGTTTCGGAGCATGCAGACGGGCGCCAGTTCGAGGCGCCATGAGGAGCATGTGGCGGACCTTTGTGGGAGCGATCGTCCGATGACGAAGCTGGATGCACTGGGCGACTCGCGTTTGATCCCGGGGGCGGGGTTCTTGCGCAAGACGGGCCTTGATGAACTGCCGCAACTGGTGAACGTGCTGCGGGGCGAGATGAGCATAGTCGGTCCGCGGCCGTGTTTGCCGGGTGAGCTGAGTTACTACCGGCCGAGGGATCTCGAGAGGTTCCGGGCTGCGCCGGGCTTGACCGGCTTCTGGCAGGTCAACGGGAAGAACAAGACCACCTTCAACGAGATGGTGGCGATGGACATTCATTACGCGAGGAACACCTCGTTGTGGCTGGACCTGCTGATCATCGCCCGGACGCCGTTTGCGCTTCTGGAGCAGGTTCTGACCAGGAACATCTGAACAGGGGCTGGGGGGCCCTGAACGACGGCGTAACCCGCGGCGGCGTATTGGACGCCGCCGGGGGGGATTCGCCACAACTGCCAAACCAAGATGAGTACCACCCTGCATATAGGAGTCGTTGGATGCGGATACTGGGGACCGAACCTGGCCCGCAATTTCAACAATCTGCCGGACTGTGAACTGAAGGCGCTGTGCGATCTCGACGAGAGCCGCCTGCAGCGCATGAGGGCGTTGTATCCCAACGCGCGGAGCTACACGGATTTCAATGAGATGTTGGAAGGGGGCGAAGTGGACGCGGTTGCCGTGGCCACGCCCGTGAAGTACCATTATCCGCTGGCGAAGGCGGCGCTTCTGGCCGGGAAGCACGTATTGATCGAGAAGCCGATGGCCTCCTCGGCGAAGGAGTGCATGGAGCTGATCGAACTGGGGAGGGAGAAGGGGCTGATCGTGATGGTGGGCCACACCTTCCTCTATTCGGAGCCGGTGCGGATGATCAAGGACATCATTGCGAGCGGGGATATCGGGGACATCCGGTATGTGAATTCGCAACGGTTGAATCTCGGGCTGTTTCAGAAGGACATCAACGTGACGTGGGATCTGGCGCCGCACGACATCTCGATCATCCTGCATGTTCTGGAGGATTCGCCGCGGGTGGTGAACTGCCAGGGGAACGCGCACATCACGCCGGGGATCGAGGACGTCACGAACATGTCGCTGAGTTTTGCCGGGAAGCGGTTTGCGACGATCCAGAGCAGTTGGCTGGAGCCGCGGAAGGTGCGGCAGATGACCTTCGTCGGGACGCAGCGGATGATTGTGTACGACGATCTGCAGCCGCTCGAGAAGATCCGGGTGTATGACGTGCGGGTGGAGCGTCCGCCGCATTACGACACCTTCGGGGAGTTTCATTACTCGTATCACTACGGGGACAGTTACATTCCGCATATCCGGCAGGAGGAGCCGTTGAAGCGGATGTGCGGTCACTTTCTGGAGTGCGTTTCGACGGGGCAGACGCCCTTGACCTGCGGGCGCCGCGGGATGGAGTTGGTCCAGATTCTGGAGGCGAGTTCGGAGTCGCTGCACAAGGAGGGCGGGCCGATTTCAGTGGCGCTGCAGACGGAGGAGATCGAGGCAATGTTCGGGCGGCCGGTCTCGTCCGTGAACGGGTCCAAGCTGGCGGTATGACGAGGACCGGCGATTCGGCGACGATCCGGGTGGCCTCCGATGTCAAGCTTGGTCGAGGCGTCAAGATCCACGCCTTTGTGAACCTGTATGGCTGTGAGATCGGGGACGAGACCATGATCGGGACGTTTGTGGAGATCCAGAAGGGCGCGCGGATTGGCGCGCGTTGCAAGATCTCGAGCCATACCTTCATCTGCGAGGGCGTGACAATCGAGCCCGAGGTGTTCATCGGGCACGGTGTGACGTTCATCAACGACCGGCTTCCGAGGGCGACCTCCGAGGACGGTTGTCCCAAGACCGACGCTGACTGGGACTGCCAGAGAACTTTGGTGAAGCGGGGCGCCTCTCTCGGTTCGGGGGCCACCGTTTTGGGGGGGGTGACCATCGGGGAGAACGCGCTGGTGGGAGCTGGAAGCGTTGTCACGAGGGACGTTCCCCCCAACACCGTCGTGGCAGGGAATCCTGCCCGAGTCCATCGAACCGAACCACCCTTACCATCCAATGAAAGTACCGTTTCTTGACCTGAAGGCTCATCACGAGCCGCATCGGGAGGAATTCTCCCGAATCATTGACGAAGTGATCGACCGTGGCGCCTTTGCCGGAGGACGATTTGTGGAGGAATTCGAGGCTGAATTTGCGCGTTACTGCCACTGCGGGGAGGCGATCGGGGTGGGGAGCGGGACGGACGCCCTGCTTCTGGCGCTGTTGGGTCTGGGGGTTGGGCCGGGCGACGAGGTGATCACGGTTCCCATGACCTTCATCGCGACGGTGGAGGCGATCAGCTTCGCGGGGGCGAAGCCGGTCTTCGTGGACATTGACGAGGAGAGCTACACGATGGACCCCGCGCAGTTGGAAGCGGCGATCACGCCGCGGACGAAGGCGGTGGTTCCGGTGCATCTCTTCGGCCGGCCGGCGGACATGGACCCGATCGTCGAGATCGCCCGGGCGCACGGTCTGCATGTGATCGAGGACGCGGCTCAGGCGCACGGGGCGGCGTACAAGGGGCGCCGGGCGGGATCGCTGGGCGACGCGGGCTGCTTCAGCTTCTATCCGGGGAAGAACCTTGGCGCCTTCGGGGAAGGCGGAGCGGTGACCACCAATGATCCCGAACTGGCGGTCAGGATCCGCATGCTGAGGGATCATGGCCAGAGCAGGAAGCACTGCCACGATGTGGTGGGCTGGAACGGGCGCATGGACGGAATCCAGGGTGCGGTCCTTCGCGTCAAGCTGGGTCATCTTGACGAAGGGAACCGGAAGCGGCGTGAGAGGGCGGCGCAGTATGACCGGTTGTTGGGGGGGGCGCCGGGAACGGTGATTCCGCCGGGAGTGAACGGTTGCGAGCACGTCTACCACATCTACGGGGTGCGGGTGGGGAGGCGCGACGAGGTTCTCTCCGAGTTGCAGAGGCAGGGGATCGGATGCGCGATTCACTATCCGGTTCCGGTACATCTGCAAGGGGCGTATGAGGATCTCGGGCACCGGCGGGGCGACTTTCCGGTATCGGAGCGCTGCGGGGATGAATTTCTCTCGCTGCCGATGTTTCCGGAACTCTCTCCGGAGCAGGCGGAGGTTGTGGCGGCCCGGCTTTGCGAGGCGACGGGGGCCGGCGCGGTGTGCAGCGGACCGGCTTGAAACAAACAACAGGGACGACTCGCGACATGACGCTCCTCCTCCACGCAGAAGCACGCGGCTCGCGGCCTCCCATGCCGGGGGCGGGGGGCTGCGTTGCGGCGCCGGGCGTCGCGATGGCGGGGCGGCGCCGCGACGGCGGGGTGGAAGCGCCGGCCGGCGGTTGTCATGTGAGCGAGGCCGGGCGGCTCGACCCGCTGGCGGGGCCGGAGTGGGACCGATTGGTGAGCGAGCACCCGTGCCGGACCGTATTTCACACCTCGGGCTGGGCACGGGTGTTGAGCCGGACCTACGGTCACACGCCGTGTTATCTTCGTTTTCACCGCGGCTCCCGGACCACGGCGCTCGTCCCCGTCATGGAAGTTCGGAGCTGGCTGACGGGGCGGCGGGGTGTGAGCCTGCCGTTTTCGGACTATTGCGAGCCGCTCCTCTTCACGGATGACGCTGAAGCCGACATGCTGATGGGACTTGCGGGTCTGGCCAAGGACCGGCGGTGGAGGCATCTTGAAATCCGCGGGGGGCGGGGCGCGGGCGAAGCCCCCACCTACTACGGCCACCTTCTCGATTTGGGCGGCGGGGAAGAGGCGCTCTGGGCGGGGGTCTCGGGGTCGGTGCGACGCGCGATTCGCAAAGCGCGTCGCGAAGGACTCCGCGCGAGGGTTTCCCGATCTCCGGAAGCGATGGATCAGTTCGTGGCCCTGCACGGCATGACGCGGCGCCGCCACGGTCTGCCGCCCCAACCGGCTTCGTTCTTCCGGAATATCGAGCGCGAGCTGATCGCAACGGGCGCGGGGTTCGTGGTCACGGCGGAGACCGGCGGGCGAGCGGCGGCGGCGGCGGTGTTTCTGCATTCGGGGACGGCGGGGATTTACAAGTTCAGCGCATCGGACAGGTCCTGCTGGGAGTTGAGGCCGAACAACCTGGTCGTGTGGGAAGGCATTTGCGCTCTTGTCCGGGAGGGGGTGACGATTCTCCATTTCGGCCGCAGCGCTTCGCAGGCCGAAGGGTTGCGACGATTCAAGCGCTCCTGGGGCGCCCGCGAGACCGCGGTGCGGTATCGAAGACTTGATTGCGGAACGAACTGCTGGGTCCCGGTCATCCGGGCCGCCGAGGGCCGCGGTCCGGCGATGTTGTTCAGAAGATTTCCCCAGCCGCTCAACAAGCTTGCGGGCCGGCTGATTTATCCCCATCGTGATTAACCGACTCTCCCTTACTACTGCCATGGCTAACACTGCATCACAACGACCCCATAACATGGGAATCCGCGACATATTCTTCGTTCTCTTCCAGCACAAGTGGAAGATCTTCCTGCTGACGATCCTCGGCTTTGCGGCTGCGGGGGCGGTGGCCTACCTCCGAGGTCCGCTTTATCAGTCCCGGGCGAAGCTCCTTGTCAAATACGTCAAGGGAACCAGTTCAGTTGACTCATGGGAGTCGCAAAAGGAGGCCGGGGGCCGGTACGGGGAACATGTCATCGACACGGAGATCGAGATTCTCACGAGCTGGGATCTGGCCCTTGGAGTGGTGGACGCCGTCGGCGTGGAGCGGTTGGTTCCGGAGGTGCAGCCGGCCGAGGGCGCAGGGATTCTCTCCAAGGTCGTCGGGGGAGGTCTTGAGACTGCCGACGACGCGGCGGCCGGGGCGGGGGAAGACCCTCGGCGGACGGCGGCCGCGGGCGGGATCCTGAGCAACCTTGAGGTCTTTTCGAGAAGGGGAGGGAATGTCCTGCATCTCAATTACCGGCATGAGGACCCCCGGCGCGTGCAACTCATCCTCAACAACCTGGTTGAGCAGTACTTTGACGCCCACCTCGCGATCCACCGGCCGGTGCGCGAGGAGTATGATGAATTGAAGAACCGGGCGAGGGAGCTGCGTTTCGAACTGCCCGCCCTCCGGGCCTCGCTGGAGGAGCTGCAGAGCGATCTGCGCGACGAGTCGCGGGGCGACACGGCGGCGTCGCTCGAAGAACAACTTGCTTCCGCGCGGGTGGTGCTGGTCCAGACACGGGCGGACGCGGCTCAGCAGAAGAAGCGGCTCGAGGAGTTGGCCAAGCTCGAGGGAGACATCCCGCAAACCGACGGGGAGGTCGAGGCGGCCGATCTGACGGCCATGCCGCACCCCCACGTGGTGCAGGAATACGAGAATTTCCTCAGCCTCGAGCGGATGTTGCAGCGCAAGAAGCTCGAACTCGCCACCAAGTTCAAGTCGGGCAACCCGGCCCTGCAAACGGTCAAGAACCAGATCGAGGACTCGCGAAGGCAGCGCGCGGAGCTGGTCAGGAAGCACCCCGCGCTCGCGACGGTGGCGGTGGCGCGCCAGTCAACCGACGGCATGCCGGTGGACGTGCGCTTTGAAGGCGTCCTGCTCGCGGCGCTGAATGCGAAAGTGCAGGCCTATGAGGAGCAGTTGTCCCAGCTCGAGACGCATTACCGCAAGGTTTCCGAAATGGAAGCGGAGATCGCCCGAACGGAGCAGAAGATCGAGGAAGGCGCGGCGGCGTTGCAGCGGATCGACGAGCGTTTGAAGCTGGCCGAACACGAGCGGCAGATCGACCACCGCAGCATGCCCAACATCTCGATCGTCCAGCATCCGACGGCGCCCTCGCGGACCTACAGCAAGGCGACGAAGAAGTTGATTCTCGGGTTGGCGGCGTCGGGCTTTGGTCTGGGGGTGGCGCTCGCCTTTCTGATCGAGCTTCTTCTTGATTCCCGCGTGAAGCGGTCCGGGGAGATCGAATCGCGGATGCGCATTCCGCTCATGCTGTCGATTCCTTACCTCAAGAAGGCGGGCGCATACCTTGCAGGGCCGCAACAGGCGAGGTTGACGGGGCCGAAGGCCGAGGGTGACGTTCCGGCCGAGGTGCGGGTTGCGGGGCGAGAGGCCGGGAATGGCAGGTCGCGGCGGTTCATGACCCCTTACGCGGACGCCATCCGGGACCGGATCCTGCACTTTTTCGAACTCAATGACATGCGGCACAAGCCGAAGCTGGTGGCACTGACCGGGCTGACGCCGGGGGCGGGGACGTCGACGCTGTTGGCAGGACTGGCGAAGTCCTTCACCGAGTATGACGAGGCGAAGGTTCTCGTGGTGGACTTGAATCCCGCGCACCGCGGCAGGAGTCCGGCCTACGAGCGGCTTGCGAGCCATTCCCTGCCACGGGCGCTGGTGGCGGGGAAGGACGGACCGATCGAAACTGCCGACGGCAATCTGTTCATCGCCTCCCCGCACCGGTCGGAGAACGGGAACGGGATGGAGCGATTCTCGACGAAGAACCTGTTCGACCTCATGCCGAAGATGAGGGCCAGCAACTTTGACTACATCTTCTTCGACTTGCCGCCGGTCAGCGAGACCAGCCCGACGGCGGTCATGGCGGGATTCATGGATCAGGTTCTGCTCGTGTTGGATGCCGAGCGTACCGACCGCGAGAAGCTGAAGAAGGCCCATTCGCAACTGGCGCGAGGCAAGGCCGACGTGTCCTGCGTGTTCAACAAGACGCGCCTGCACGCTCCCGGCTGGGTGCTGCAGGAGTCCTGATCGGACGTTGCGTGTCGTCGCGGTCGAGCCAAGGCATCGGAGTCAGGTCCATGACGCCCAAGTTCTCCCCGTTGTTCACGCGGGCGTATTATCGCGTGAAGCCGTTTGTTCCGCCGGATCTCCGCTGGGCGCTGAGGCGGCGGCGTGCGCGCCGCATCCTCCGGGACAACGGGTCGAACTGGCCGATTGACGCCGCCGCGGGCGAGGCGCCGGATGGTTGGCCGGGGTGGCCGGGCGGCAAGCGCTTCGCCTTTGCTCTGAGCCACGATGTCGAGTCGCGGGCCGGTCTGGCGCGGGTGAGGCGGTTGGCGGAACTTGACATGGAGCACGGTTTCCGGTCCTCCTTCAATTTCGTCCCCGAGGGGGACTACCGTTTGCCCGACGATTTGCGGGAATGGCTGGTTGGGAACGGTTTTGAGGTGGGTGTTCATGACCTGCGGCATGACGGGAAGCTGTTTGATACGCGTCGCGGGTTCCGCAAGAAGGCGGGGCGCATCAACCGTTACCTTGCGGAGTGGGGGGCGGTTGGGTTCCGCTCCGGGTTCATGCTGCGCGAGTTGGATTGGATGCACGATCTGGACGTTCTTTATGACGCTTCCACCTTCGACACCGATCCCTTTGAGCCGCAGCCCGAGGCCGCCGGGACGATTTTCCCCTACTGGGTGAGGAACGGCGGAAAGAGCAGCTATATCGAGCTGCCCTACACCCTCCCCCAGGACTCGACGCTGTTCATCCTTCTCGAGGAGCAATCGCCGGAAATCTGGAAGACCAAGCTGGACTGGATCGCGGAGCGGGGCGGGCTGGCGCTCTCGATCATCCATCCCGATTTCACGCGGTTCGAGGGCGAGCGCGGATCATCCGCGTCCTTCCCGGTGTCGCACTACGGCGAGTTCCTGCGCTACGTGTCCACGGAATACGAGGGGCGGTTCTGGCACGCCCTGCCGAGGGAGGTGGCGGAATTCGCGCGATCGGCCACGGCGGCGCCACGTCCCGAAAGCGGCCGGCCGGTTCGCGCCGGGGGCCGGGGCGCGGCGAAGCCGAAGATCTGGGTGGACCTCGACAACACCCCTCACGTTCTGTTTTTCGAGCCGATCGTCGAGGAGTTGACGCGGAGGGGCTACCCGGTTTTCCTCACCGCCCGCGATGCTTTTCAAGTCTGCGAACTGGCCGACGCGAAGGGCCTTCCCTACAGGAAGATCGGCCGGCACTACGGGAAGAACCGTATGATGAAAGGGCTCGGGCTCGGGCTGCGCGCGCTGCAACTGTCCCCGCTGATTGCGCGCGAGAAGCCCGCGCTCGGTGTTTCGCACGGGGCCCGTTCGCAGCTTCTGCTGGGGACCCTGATGAAGCTTCCGACCGTCCTGCTGGAGGACTACGAGCATGTTGAGATTCCCGCGTTGATGCATCCCACCTGGGAGATGGCGCCGAAGGCCTTCGAGACGCACCGTGCCGCGGCGGCGGGCCGCAGTGCCGGAGTCTCCTATTACCCGGGCATCAAGGAGGACGTCTATGCCGGACGGTTGCGCCCCGACCCGGCCCTCCTCGACGAGCTCGGGATCGGGTCGGCCGGAATTCTCGCCACGGTCCGGCCTCCCGCCACCGAGGCGCACTACCACAACCCCGAAAGTGAACGGTTGTTCGAGCGTTTCATGAACCGCGCCTCCCGCCAGCCGGACGTCCGCGTCGTCCTTCTCCCGCGCAACAAGAAGCAGGAGGACGTGCTGCGCAGGAACTGGCCGGAGTGGTTCGAAGACAACCGGACCGTCGTGCCGGAGCGAGCCGTCGACGGAATGAACCTCATCTGGCATTCCGACCTTGTGGTGAGCGGAGGGGGAACCATGAACCGGGAGGCGGCCGCCCTCGGCGTGCCCGTCTACAGCATCTTCCGGGGCCGGATCGGCGCGGTCGACCGCCAGCTTGTCAGCGAAGGGCGGCTCGTGCTGGTCGCTTCGGTCGACGAGGTGGATGACAAGATCCTCCTGACGAGGCGGGAGCGCCGCCCGGTCGAAGGCGGCACCACAGGGCGGACGCTCGAGGCGGTGGTGGAGGCCATCATCGAATACGCGTGGAAAGCCCATCGGGCCCGTTAGCACCTTCCCGAACGAAACAAACACCATGAAAGTCGTCATTGTCGCGGGCGCCCGCCCGAATTTCATGAAGATTGCGCCGTTGATGCGTGCCATCCGGGAGTGGAGGGAGCGCGGATTCGGCATCAAACCGGTCCTTGTGCATACCGGGCAGCATTACGATGCCGCGATGTCGGACATCTTCTTCGGCCAGCTCGGCATTCCGGCTCCTGACATCAACCTCGAGGTGGGGTCCGGCTCGCACGCGGTGCAGACCGCGGCGGTCATGACGCGCTTCGAGAAGGTATGTCTTGACGAGGAGCCTGATTGGGTGGTGGTGGTGGGGGACGTTAATTCCACCCTCGCCTGCACGCTGGTGGCGTCGAAGATGGGGGTGAAGGTGGCGCACGTCGAGGCCGGATTGCGCAGTTACGACCGCACCATGCCGGAGGAGATCAACCGGTTGGTCACGGACGCCCTTGCCGACCTGCTGCTCACGCCGTCGGAGGATGCCAACGCGAACCTGCGGCGCGAAGGGGCGGCCGAGTCGAAGATCAAGCTCGTTGGCAACATCATGATCGACACCCTTGTGGAGAACCTTCCCCGGGCGCGCGCCAGCGCACTCCCGACCGAGCTCGGGATCGAGCGGGAGGGATTCGCATACGTCACTTTGCACCGGCCCGCGAACGTCGACTGCAGGGAGTCCCTTGCGTCCATCATGGAAGAACTCAAGTCGGTGGCGACGCGGCATTTTCCGGTCGTGTTTCCGATGCACCCCCGGACCCGCAAGAGGTGCCTCGAGTTCGGGATCTCCCTCAACGGCGCCGGCCGCTTCCACGTGATCGATCCCATTGGTTACCATGATTCACTCTGCCTGACCGAGCGGGCGCGGCTTCTGCTTACCGATTCGGGGGGGCTGCAGGAGGAAAGCACTTTCTTCCGCACCCCGTGCCTGACCCTGCGGCCGAACACGGAACGCCCCGTGACGGTGGAAATCGGGAGCAACCGCCTGACCTCGGTGAGCCGGCTCGGCGACGATTTGGCGGCGGTCCTTGACCGGGAATCGCGCTTCGGAGAGGTGCCCGCCTTGTGGGACGGCAGGACGGCGGAGCGAATCCTCACGGAACTGACGCCGGGCTGAGGGAAGCAGGAGCGCCGTGGCTGGAAAACGATGCAAGTGAAATCGTCGATCGAAATCGAAGCGGAGACGGCCGGCCAGAGCGAGCGCTCGGGGCGCGCTCCGGCGCGCGAGGTTGCGCTGGCGCTCCTCGAGTATTGCGAGGCGAGGGACTGGGCGGGGCATGATCCGTATGACGCTCTCAACAGCCCGGTATGGCGCCGGATTCCGTTCCTGAACTTCAAGCTGGCGCGGCTGGCGCTGACGCAGGTCAACAAGCGGAGTCCGGTCAACCTGCGTCCGTTGTTGGGAATCGGTCCGAAGCACAACCCCAAGGGACTGGCCTTGTTTGTCTCCTCGCTCTTGAGCCTTTCGCGGAGCGGGGTGGCGGAGAAGCGGTTGGCGGCGCGGGACCTCTGCGAGCGCCTCCTTGAGTCGCGGTCCCCCGATCACGATCTTCACTGCTGGGGTTACAGCTTTCCATGGCAGACGAGGTGGGGTCTGGTTCCAGCGGGGGCGCCGAATCTTGTCTGCACGACTTTTGCCGCGAACGCCCTGCTCGACGCCTATGAGGAAACCGGGGAGAGCCGCTTCGCGGAATCCGCTCGAAGCGCCGCGGAGTATCTGGTGGACGAACTCTACTACTCGTCGGCGGGTGGTTCGGTGGCGGGGTTCGCCTACCCGCTGCCGAGCATGCGGCATGAGATTCACAATGCCAATTTTCTTGCGGCGGCGCTTCTGGCGCGGGCGGGCGCGGTGTGCGGCGACGGGAGATTTCTCGAACCGGCTCTCGCGGGGGCTCGTTACTCGGCGGCGAAACAGCACCGGGACGGATCCTGGGCCTACGGGGAAAGGAGGAACTACCGGTGGGTGGACCATTTCCACACGGGCTTCAATCTGTGCGCTCTCCGCGAGTTGGGGAACCATGCGCGCACCGATGAGTTCGAACCGGTCATGGCCCGGGGGTTCGACTACTACCGCCGGCACTTCTTCCGGGACGACGGGGCTCCGAAGTACTACAACAACCGCACTTATCCCATCGACGCGCACTGCGTGGCCCAGGCGATCATCACGCTTGTCGAGCTGCGCGACCTCCGGCCCGGGAGCGAGAGGCTCGCGCGCAAGGTCATGGACTGGGCTCATTCCGGGTTGTGGGACTCCCGCGGATATTTCCACTACCGCGTTTACGCGGTGGGGAAGAATCGGATTTCCTACATGCGATGGACCCAGGCATGGATGCTGCGGGCCCTGGCCACGCTTCTCGAGATGCCGGGCCGGACCGGTCCCGGGCCGTCCGGAGCCGGCGGACACGCCGAAGAACGCCGCCCGGCCTGCCGGACGGGAGACCGATCCGAAATCGCCAGCAGCTCGCGGAGCGAGGGAGCGTGAAGACGAGAAGTCATGACAGGGCGATGAAGACCGCCGTCAACGGCCGCCGGGAGACGACCGGCGGGCGGGGGGCGCCCGCCTTGAGTTATGTGCTCATCACCCCCGCGCACAATGAGGAGGAATTCATCGGCCAGACCCTCCGGTCGATGGCGGCGCAAACCGTCCGCCCGCTGAAGTGGGTGATCGTTGACGATGGCTCGACCGACCGGACCGGAGAGATTGTTGCGGATTACGCCCGCAAGCATTCGTGGATCGAGCTGATCCGGACCGGGGAAAGGCGCGAACGGCACTTTGCGGGCAAGGTTTACGCCTTCCGGGCGGGGTACGAGGCGGTGAGGGAACTGCCCTTTGATCTCGTCGGCAGCATGGATGCCGACCTTTCCTTCGAGGCGGATCACTTCGAGTTCCTGATCGGGAAGTTTGTCGAGAACAGCAAGCTGGGGGTGGGCGGGACCCCTTTCCGGGAGGAGGGCGCCTCGTATGACTTCCAGTTTGCCAGCACCGATCACGTTTCCGGGGCCATGCAGTTGTTCCGCCGCGAGTGTTTCGAAGCCATCGGCGGGTACATGCCGGTGAAGGGAGGGGGAATCGACGTGATTGCGGTTCTTTCGGCCCGGATGAGGGGCTGGGAGACCCGGACGTTCCTCGAGAGGAGCTATGATCATCTTCGTCCCCAGAGTTCGGCGAACTACGGGGTGCTGCGGGCGAGATTCAAGGACGGGCGGAAGGACTACGTGCTCGGCGCCCATCCGCTCTGGGTGTTGTTCCGGGGGGTCTATCAGATGACGAGGAAGCCGCGGGTGCTGGGAGGCTGTTGCCTGACGGCGGGCTATCTCTGGTCGTGGGTCCGGCGGCGCGAGCGGGCCATGGATGCGGATCTCATCGCCTTCCGGCGCCGCTGGCAGATGGGCCGCCTGCGCCGTCTTCTGGCGGGATGGTTCCGGTTGCGCGGCCGATGATGACGGCGACGGAAAACGGCAACGTGATGAAGACGGAGGTCCCAAAGGTCAGCGTCTGCGTCTGCACCCTCAGGCGGGCGCATCTCCTGCCTCGCCTGCTCAAGCTGATCGCCGGGCAGGAGACCGGCGGCCGGTTCTCGGTGGAGGTCGTGGTGGTGGACAACGACGCCTCCGGGTCGTCGAGGGAGACGGTCGAAAGTGCCGCGGCCGATATCGAGGCGCCCGTCACCTATTGCATCGAGCCCGAGCAGAACATCGCGAAGGCCCGCAACCGCGCCCTTGCCGAAGCGGACGGCGCCTATGTGGCGTTTATCGACGACGATGAGGTTCCGCCCGGGAGCTGGCTCCGGACG
>CAYPUM010000023.1:0-17603 GCA_964413545.1 uncultured Roseibacillus sp.
TTCCGCGGGCCGCAACAGGTGGAGCAGTGGGAGGTGTCGGGAAAGCGAGTAGCGTTGGGTGGCAGCTGGATGAGGATGACGAAAAGCCGGCGTGGAGCATCGACGTCTCAACCAGTGAGGGAATCGTCACTCTCAGCGGGACCGTCTCGAGCGCGCTGGCCAAGTCTCGTGCCGACAAGGTGGCATCCACGGTGAAGGGCGTCCGCGGAATCGATGATGACATCGAGAACGCCTACGAAGGAGGCGCCATCGTGGTCGATAACGATCTCGCCGTGCGCTACGGCCCTGAGTATTACCAACCCTGACCAAACTCTCAAACACCAAACATACCCCGGAAGTGAACGGGGGCCTGCCTCAGCAGGTCCCCGTTTCTTCTCGCCAAGCGGGCCCCGGTGAAGCGCGGACGTCCCCGCCCGCACCGCCCGGTAAGGTTGCCGGGGGACCGGGGCGCCTTGTTGGCCGGATCCGGAAGTCCCGGAGGCGGACGGGACGTCCGCGCTCCCGGAAAACTGGAATCAGGCGGGGGCCTGCACTATCCGTGCAGGCCCCCGCCACTTTCGTGCCTGTTTATGCACGTGGCCCGCGGCCGGCCCCCCCGGTCCGGACCGCGGGAATAAATGCGAATGCGTTGCTCACGCAGGCCCGCCCAGGATGATCCGAAGGCGATGTTCTGAAAATCGGTGTCGTCTGCAGCCGTGCCTGGGGGACGCAGCCAATCCCGCCTAACGGATCCGCGTAGGGGCGCGTTGCAGCGTCCATTCATTGCGTCCCTCCCGCCTTTGGTCCCAAGGTAGTGGAACTTCAGAGCCAACGCACCATGAGCAGCAAGATCACCCAAGGAGACCCCGGTGGCAGGGAGGAAGGTGTGGGCAACATCTCCCCGGCGATGATCCGGGAACGCGCCGCGGAAATCGCCGTCATCGACGGCCGGCGGGACGACGAAGTCACCCCGGGGGACCTCCGGCAGGCCGAGGACGAACTCCGGGCCGATCTTGATCCCGGCCGCCCCGGCCGCGATCTCCCCGAAATCCGCCCCGCCCCGCAATCGGGCGATCCCACCCCGTCCCGGGCCACCCAGTCCGCCGGTCCCGGGCTCGAAGAAGAGGATCAGACCCCAGGCGAACAACTCTTCCAGCAGGGCATCGAGGAGGCCGTCCACGACGAAATGCTCGAATCCGGCAAGGAAAGCCTCCGCGAGGAGGACGAGGAACGCTGACGCGGCGGAAGACCAACACCCACCGACCGCCCGCGGCCCCCACCGACCTCGGTCGCGGAGTCCATGGTCAGCCCGCCGCCGGACTCTCCCGCACTCTAGCCCGGCTCCTGGAACAGGTCGAGGAAGCGATCCTCGTACTCCTTGAACAGGTGCAGGCGATCGAGCTCATGTTTCAGCTCGAAGGCCTTCGAGCGGTCGTGCTTGGCCTCCTCGAACAACGTTTCGATGTGGTCCCGGTCCTGCGAGGTGGGTTTCGGTTTCGGGTTCTCCACCTCGGATTCGGCCGGCAGGTCCTTGAGGCCCAGCGGATCCTCCTCCCGCTGCGACGATTCCATGGCCTGTTCGACGTTCGTGATCAAGCCGCCCAATTTCTGTTCCACGGCCCGGGTCTGTCGATCGAGCTCCGTCAGGTCGAGATCGATGCCCGCCATCCTCGAAAAGACCCCGAGAATGGCGCGGGAGGCTTTCCGATAAGGGAGTTGCGAGAAGATCTGCGGCATTTCGCCGAGCAGGCAGGCACCGCGCATTCCGGCTTCGGCCGCCACTCCCAGCAGAACGCCGTTGAGCCCGCTGATTTGCGCGTCGTCCAGAATGTTGAGGTCGAGCCCCTTCAACTCGCCCAGGCTCTCCTGGTCCAGCACGGCGCCAAAGACGCGGGACGGGTCCCGGTGCCGCATCCCGGTGGCCATCGCCGCAAAGGTGAAGACCCGCTTCACCAATTCCCCGGCGTAGTCAATCAGCTTGCGACAAAAGGCGTCCGTGCCCGTGGGAGGCTGCGCCTCGCCGATGAACACCACCACGTCGTGCCGGTTCGACCCGTTGCGCCAGGCGAAAAACCGGCTTCGCGGGAGGCGCCCGGAACGGATGATCCCGTTCTTCACATCCACATGGTCCATGTCGAACACGCCGCGCGGCGAAAACTCCGCCACTTGGTGCATGCCCAGCTTTGCCATCAAATAGACGCCCGCGCTGACCCCGACGTTGCCCATCCCGGGCCACGTCGCCACCAGCCAGGGATCGTTGAGTTGAATCTGATCTGCCATCTGTTCGTCGTGTTGCAGGCACCCGGTACGCCCGGACGCCGCCCCTTGTATATCGCGGAACGAAGCAGTCCGCCTTACGCGATTCGCACAGGGCGCACGGAACGGCGTCTCACCGGATCGCTGCGCCCCGGCGCCCGCCGACTCCATGTTCGCCATTACGTCATTCGCCTATCTCCGATTACGCGTCAACCCCTAACACTTTTCAAGGGGATGCACGATAGCATCGCCTCCGGGCGCTTCCTAACCTTTTCCCATGTTCGGCAAGGGAATCACCCTTTTTCGTCTGGTCGGATTTGAAATCCGCCTCGACGCCAGTTGGGTCGTGCTCGCGCTCCTGATCACCTGGAGTCTTGCGGCGGGCCTCTTCCCGCAGACCGTCGGCGAGCTTTCGAGCACCACCTACTGGATCATGGGCGCCTGCGGAGCGGCGGGGCTCTTCGTCTCGATCATCCTGCACGAACTCGCGCACGCCGTGATGGCCCGCCAATATGGCATCCCGATTCGGGGAATCACGCTCTTCATCTTCGGCGGAGTGGCCGAGATGACGGACGAACCGCCCAACGCCAAATCGGAATTTCTGATGGCCATCGCTGGGCCCGTCATGAGCTTCCTTCTGGCGGGCGCCTTCATCGGAGCGGCGACCGCCTCCGGCCTGTTCGGCGCGCCCCAATCCGTGGTCGCAGTGATCTCGTTCCTGGGCTCCATCAACGCCATTCTGGCCATTTTCAACCTGATTCCGGCGTTTCCGCTCGACGGCGGCCGGGTCCTGCGGTCCGCCTTGTGGGCATGGAAGAATCAATACCGCAAAGCCACCAGGATCTCTTCGCAATTAGGGGCGGGATTCGGCATCATCCTGATCGTTCTCGGCGTTCTGGCGCTCATCAGCGGCAATTTCATCGGCGGCCTATGGTGGGCCATGATCGGGCTCTTCCTCCGGGGCGCGTCGAAGATGTCTTACCGGCAGGCCCTGATCCGCGAGGGGCTGAAGGGCGAGCCGCTGCGCCGCTTCATGAAGGAAGACCCCGTCGCCGTCGCCCCCGACCTCACGCTGGATCGATTCGTCGAGGATTACGTTTACACGCACCATTACAAGCTCTTCCCGGTCGTGGATGACGGCGCGCTGCGCGGCTGCCTCTCGACCCGTGAAGTGCGCCGGATTCCCCGCGATCAGTGGCCGGCGCAAACCGTCGGGGAAGTCGCCACCCCATGCAGCCGGCACAACACCATCTCTCCCGACGAGGACGCCATGCGCGCCCTCGTCGTCATGAACCAGAACAACGCCAGCCGCCTCCTCGTCGTGGAGGACGGCCGGTTGGAGGGGATCATCGCCCTCAAGGACCTCCTGCGCTTCCTCTCCGTCAAGCTCGACCTCGAAGGCGAGGAAGACGATGCCCGAAGCTTCGCCGCCAGAGCGGCCCCCGCCGAGTGACGCGCCACCCCCGCCACCCCCTCCTTCCCACGCGGATTTGTCCAACGTTCACGGACTTGCGTGACAGGACTCTGGTCCCCCGGCGTTACGGTGGTGGCATGATCGCACCCGAACTGATGGCAGAGTCTGTGGAACGCGGCGACCCGCCGGCCGCGGACGGGGATCCGCGGCGCGTCCGCCCCGGAGAACTGCCCGGACGGCCCGCCGCGCTCGCTTTGGTTGCCGTCGCGGCCATCACCGCCGCCGGGGCCGCGGGGCCGCTCCCGGAGATTTCCTGTGCCCGTTTCGCCGAGGGATTCACCTCGCCCACCGTCATGATTCCCTACGGGAGCGGCGAGCGGGCCTTCCTTGTGGCCGACCAGGTGGGCACGATCTCCCTCCTCGCCGGCGGCGGCCGGCCGGGGGAAACCTTTCTGGATCTGCGGGAGCGCATGGTTCGCCTGAACGACGGCTTCGACGACCACTTGACCCGCCCCTCCGCCGCGGCATGCACGGCGCGAATCCGGTCAAGGAGGACCGACTGCTTTCCGGTCTTGTCGAGATAGGCGCTCGCCCCGGCGGATGTTCTTTCGATACCCCCTTCTTCCCGTTGGGAACGGCGCGGTCCCGTCAGCCATTCATCAGTCATCCCCGCCAGCTCTCATCGGGTGGTCGACAAGCCTGCTTCGCCCCTCGCATTCAGCACATGGACCAGCACGTCATGCCATGCGTCATCGATTCGCCTCTGATGCTGCTGCCAGAACTCCTCGTTGGCTTCCCGTCCGCTCCTGATCTGCTCCTGCAGCAGCGAGATCGATTCGTCCAAATCCGCGATGGCCTTCGCATACACCTTGCGGGATTCGGGCCTTGCGCCTTTCTCCCGCAGTTCCAGCAATTTGATGACCTCCCCAAGGTGCTGAATCTGATCCGAGATCCGCGGCAAATCGTCCATCACAGGGGAAACTAGGGCCAATCGGAGACCGGTCAACGGGTTTCCCGTCCGTCACAGAATCGCTCCCCCCGCCTCTCAAAATCCCCCGCGCAAAACCACCGAAAAAACGACAACCCGAAACCTTCCAACGAAAAATCTCCCCTCCCATCGACCCCCGCCAAACCAGACCGATCCCCGCCCCCCAACAATTAATCCTTGCATTTTTCGCGAAACGGCAAATAGTCCCCCCCGTGAGCCGTTCCCGCAAACCGTCCGCCGGCGCGATCAGGCGTCAGGCCGAGGTGTTCAAGGCGCTTGGCCACCGCGGCCGCATGGCCATCATTCACGCGCTGGCGCGGGGGCCGGTCTGTGCCTGTGAGCTGGCGAAGGTGGCCGGCTGCACTCCCTCCACGGCTTCGCGTCACCTCGGGGTCTTGCGGCATGCCGGCCTCATCGCCGACGAACGCCGCGGCCAGCAGATTTTCTACCGGCTGACCTGTCCGTGTGTCCTGACCTTCGCCGAATGCCTCGATCGCGTGGCGGCCGGCGAGCGGGTCGCAACGCTCGAGTCCTTGGAATCCACAAGTCGTCACAAATGAGTCAAGTTTTGCGAGCTGGCGTTTCGGCGAACGATGACGCGCGACGATTACGGATTACGAGGGAGGTGTCGTTTCACGCGGTCGTCAACCGTAATGGTCGACCGGTCCGAGGCTTGCCTCGCTCGAGGTGTCCGGCGGCGCCTGATCCAACCTTCTTTTTCGACGTTTGATGTCAGATTATTTCGTCAATTGGCTTGCACCCGGATTTCCGGCATCGTGGCCGTTCCGCCGTTTTTCGGAGTATTCGTCCGCTGACTGACTGGCGCCTGTGATGGCAGACCTGAAGAAATTCGCGGTGCTGGCGGGCGTTTTCCTCTTTGCCTACTTCGTGCCGTTCGACCATCCGAAGGTGTCGCACGCGATTCTGGAGGCTTTTCGGCTGCTGCAATGGTATGCCCTGCATCACACTCTGGCGTGCGTCGTGCCGGCGATGTTCATTGCGGGGGCGATTGCGACCTTCCTGTCGAAGGAGGCGGTCATCAAATATCTCGGCCCGGGCGCAAGGCCGGTGCCGGCCTACTCGGTCGCCTCGGTGGCGGGGGTGGTGCTGGCGGTCTGCTCGTGCAGCGTGCTGCCGATGTTCGCCGGCATCTACACGATGGGCGCGGGGCTGGGGCCGGCGAGCGCCTTTCTCTATTCCGGCCCGGCGATCAACGTCCTTGCGGTGTTCCTGTCGGCGCGCGTGCTCGGCCTCGACCTCGGCCTCGCCCGGGCGGTCGGGGCGATCGTGTTTGCGGTTTTGATCGGCCTGTCGATGCGGCTGATCTTCCGGCGCGGTGAGAAGCGGCGCACCGATGTTGCGATCCAGACGGCCGGCCCGGCCACCGTCCGCCCCCTGTGGCAGACGGCCCTGTTTTTCCTCGCGATGATTCTTTTTCTGGTTTTCTCCGACTGGTATGACACGAACGAGGCCACCATCGTGATGGAGGACGGGGTGCGGATCGAGGCCAGCATCCGGTACGACCGGCGGGACACCATCGACATTCAGGAGTTCGACGCCACGGGCCGCCTCGGCTCGGAAATCCGCCGCCTCGACAAGAGCGACATCGCCGAAGTGCGCAACAAGCCGGGGTTCGTCATGACCGTCCACGGCGTCAAGTGGTGGCTGGCGGGTGCGATGGGCGTGCTGGTGCTGCTGATGACATGGCGGTGGTTCTCGCGGGAGGAAATCAAAGAGTGGATGCGATCGACCCGGGACTACACGATGCTCATCGTCCCCCTCTTGTTCGCCGGGGTGTTCGTCACCGGCTTCGTCGGCGGGCTGATCCCCGAGCAGGTGGTCGCCGGGTTGGTCGGCGGCAACTCGCTGCTGGCCAACTTCACCGCTTCGTTCGTCGGGATGATCTGGTATTTCGCGACCCTCACCGAGATCCCGATCGTGGAGATGCTGACTCGTCTGGGCATGGGCAAGGGTCCGGCGCTGTCGCTTCTCCTTGCGGGCCCGGCCCTCTCGCTGCCCAGCATTCTGGTCATCTGGAAAGTCATCGGCGCGCGCAAGACGCTCGTCTTCTGCCTGCTGACGGTTGTCGCATCCACCATGGTGGGATACCTCTTCGGGATGGCCGCCTGAAAACCCCCGGCAACCACGTTCTCCAAACCAACGGACAACCACAAACCACATCATGAAGAAACTCCATGTTCTCGGCGCCGGTTGCGCCAAGTGCGATCACCTGCTGGAAGCCGCCACAAGGGCCAGCGAGGAACTGGCGCTCGATTGCGAGATCGAGAAGGTCACCGACTTCCTGCGCTTCGCCGAATTCGGCGTGATGGTCACCCCGGCGCTGGTCGTCGACGGCAAGGTCATGGTCAGCGGCCGCGTGCCGCCGATCGAGGAAGTGAAAAAAATGCTGTCCGAGTCCTGACCCCCCTGTCCCGCCATGAACAAGCCGCCCAAGGTCCTGCAAATCGCCCTGCTGGCGCTGGCCTTTGCCGGGGTGGTGGTCTGGGCGTGGCGCAGTTTCGGCCCCGCGCCGGCGCCCGCCGCCGGGACGTCGCAGTCCGCACCCGAGCCCGGCCACCTCGTGCTCGTAACCTACTTCACCACCGGCCAGCGCTGCCCGGCCTGCCTGAAGATCGAGAGGCAGACGCGCGAGGCGGTGCATGCGGGCTTCCCCGCCGAACTGGCCGCCGGCGCGATCCGTTTCCGGACCATCAACTTCGACCGCCCCGAGAACAAACACTTCATCGACGACTACGGGCTCGCCTTCAAGACCGTGGTGGTTTCCGAGCACCGCCACGGCAAGGTGGTCAAGTGGGAACGATACGACCAGGTCTGGGATCTGGCCGGCGAACCGGAGGCCTTCGCGGCCTTCCTCCAGAAAGGAATCCGCAGCCACCTGAAGGCCGAAACCGATGCCTGAGTGGGCGTTGATCACCGCCGCGCTGTGGCTGGGAATCCTGACTTCCGTCAGCCCCTGCCCGCTGGCCACCAACATCGCCGCCGTCGCCTTCCTCGCCCGCCGGACCGGCCGGCGCGCGGCAGTGGCCGGGAGCAGCCTCGCCTACATCGCCGGCCGGACAGCCGCCTACACGCTCCTCGCAATCGCCATCGCGGCCGGCGTCCTCTCCGCTCCCGGCGCGGCGGAGTTCCTGCGGACGAAGTTGGAGGGCCTCGTCGGCCCCGGGCTGATCGTGGCCGGCATGCTGGTCGCGGGCTGGCTGCCGCTCAAGCTCCCCGGCTTCGGCGGCATCAACACGCTGGGAATGCGTCTGGCCGAGCGGGGATTCGTCGGCGAGTTCCTGATGGGGGCCGTCTTTGCCCTCGCCTTCTGTCCCGTGTCGGCGGCCCTGTTCTTCGGCGGCCTGTTGCCGGCCGTCATTCGCTCCGGCGCCACCGTCTTATTGCCTGTTTCCTACGGCATCGGCACCGCCCTGCCGGTGATCGTGACCGTGGCGCTGCTGGCCTGCGGCCTCGGAATGGCCTCGGAGCGCCTGCGCCGCCTGCAGAACATCGGCTCGAAACTTCAACAATGGACCGGCTGGATCCTGATCACGGCCGGCGCCTGGCTGACCGTCCGGTCAATCTTCGCCTGATGGCGGCCCAATTCCCGAATCCCGGCGCGTCCGCTCTTGATCGGCGGCGATGCCATGCTCCCCCCGCCCGCCCATTCCCGCATGGCTCTCGGACGGACAAGGGAGCGCTTTCCCCTCCCTTCAACCTTCAGCACGTTCATCGGATTGCACCAGCGCGTCGCCCCGCCTAACCCGGTTCCTTGAACAGGTCGAGGAAGCGATCCTCGTATTCCTTGAAGAGGTGGAGCCGGTCCAATTCATGTTTCAGCTCGAAAGCTTTTGAGCGATCGTGCCTCGCCTGCTCGAACAATCGTTCGACGTGTTCACGATCCTGCGAACTGGCCTTCGGCTCCGGAGTTTCCATGTGCGATTCATCGGGCAGGTCCCTGATGCCCAGCGGGTCCTCCTCCCGTTGACGGGCCTCCATCGCTTCCTCCACGTTCGAGATCAGCGGGCCGAGCTTCTTCTCGACGGCCCGGGTCTGCTGATCGAGTTCCGTCAGGTCAAGGTCGATTCCCGCCATCTTGCTGAAGACCTCCAGAATGGCGCGCGAAGCCTTCGGGTAGGGAAACTGCGAAAAGATCTGCGGCATCTCGCCGAGGAGACAGGCCCCGCCCAATCCCGCTTCGGCCGCCACCCCCAGCAGCACCCCGTTCAGCCCGCTGATCTGGGCGTCGTCCAGGATGTTGAGCTTCAGGCGCTTCAACTCGGCGAGATTCTGCTGATCGAGCGCGGCCCCGAACACGCGCGCCTCGTCCCGGTGGCGCATGCCGGTCGCCATCGCCGCAAACGTGATAACCCGCCGCACCCCCAGCTCCCTGGCATAGTCCACCAGCTTGCGGCAGAAGCCGTCCGTCCCGCTCGGCGGTTGCGCCTCGCCGATGAACACCACCACGTCGTGCTCCCGCGGCCCGTCCCGCCACGCGAAAAACCGGCTGCGCGGCAGGCGCCCGGAATGAATAATCCCGTTCTTCACATCCACATGGTCCATGTCGAACACCCCTTGCGGAGAAAACTCCGCCACTTGATGCATGCCCAGCTTCGCCATCAGGTAGACGCCCGCGCTGACACCCACATTGCCCATCCCCGGCCATGTCGCCACGAGCAGGGGATCGTTGAGTTGAATCCGTTCCGCCATCGATCCGCTTTGCGTTCCAAACACCCGGTACGCCCCGCAACCCGCTCCTGTATATCGAGAAAAAGAACAATCCCTCCCTACGCATCTCGCTTAACGGGATTGGCGCCCGGTGAAGCTGCCGGTGGCTGACGAGGTGCGCTTTGCTCAATCAGCCGGCTCCCCGCGCACGCGGGATCGTCGTTCTCGTGGACCGGTCCGCGGCGACTTCATGCCGGCGTGGTCGTGGCGGAGGCCGCCGCATGACTCCCTGCTCGCAACCCGGCAGGGTGATGGTAAGGTGTGCCGGATCACCGTGATGGAAGAGTTCGCGAAGCAGCCCAACCCCCCGGACACGGTGGCGGGAGCCGGGGGAGACGGTGGCGGCCGCGCAAAACAGACCGTCGCGTCTGATGACCGCTTCCGCCTGATGGTCGAGGCGTCGCCCAACGCGATCATCATGGCAGATGCCGGGGGCCAGATCGTGATCGCCAATCAGAAGGCGGAGGAGCTCTTCGGATACTCGCGGGAAGAACTGGCCGGCCAACCGGTGGAAATCCTTGTTCCGGAACGGGTCCGGCGGCAGCACGTCGATGATCGCGCCGGCTTCACGACCCATCCGGAAGCCCGGCCGATGGGGGCGGGGCGGGATCTTTTCGCGCGGCGCAAGGACGGCCGCGAGGTTCCCGTCGAGATCGGTTTGACGCCGATCGAATCTCCCGGGGGCGTTTTGACGCTGGCCACCGTCACCGACATCACGGCCCGCAAGGAGGCCGAGGAGGCCCGGCGCGAGAGCGAGTTGTTCGTTGCAAAGGTGCTCGATTGCTCGCTCAACGGGCTGTATGTGTACGACTTCGACCGGCGGATCAACGTTTTCATCAACCGCCGTTACACGGAGCTGACCGGCTACACGCTCGACGACCTCAATGCCATGAGCGGGGCGGAATTCCTCGCGCTCTTCCATCCGGACGACGCGGAGCGCGTGGCGGAGCACATGGAAAGAGTGATCCGCGCTCCCAACGGCGAGATCCTCGAACTGGAATACCGCTTCCGGAAGAAGGACGGCGGGTGGATGTGGTGCCGCTCGGGCGACAGCGTGTTCGAACGGGACCCGGACGGGTCGGTCCGACAGTTCATCGGGACGTTTGTCGACATCACCAACCGCAAGCGGGCCGACGAGGAAGTGCGGCGCCTCAACCGGCAACTGGAAGCGCGCGTCGCCGAGCGCACCCGCCAACTCAGCGAAAAGAACCAGATGCTCGAGGAGGGGCTCCGCCTCGCCCGCGAGTTCCAGCTCGCGCTCCTCCCCCACCGGTTGCCCGTCATTCCGAAAGACGCCGAGGCCGGCGAGAGCGCGGTTCGCTTCCTCACGTTCTACCGGCCGTGGGGGATGGTCAGCGGCGACTACTACGACGTCGTCCAACTTTCCGATCACGCCGTCGGAGTGCTTCTGTGCGATGTCATGGGCCACGACGTGCGCGCCGCGCTTGTCACCAGCATGCTTCGCACCCTTGTCCAGGAAAGGGGACCCGACGCCACCGATCCGGGGGCCCTGCTCCGCCAGATCAACCGCAGCATGGTCAGCATGTTCACCCATGCCGGCACCACGATGTTCGTCACGGCCATCTACATGGTCGTTGATCTGGCCCGCGGCGAACTCCTGTTTGCCAACGCCGGCCATCCCAACCCCCTGCGCGTGCACCGCCGCCGTGGCACGGTGGAGACCCTCGAAGCCAACGGCCGGCGGGGGCCCGCCCTCGGTCTGATCGCCAATGCGGACTACCCGACGTGCCGGGTTCCGATCGAGCCGGCGGATTTTGTGATGCTTTTCACCGACGGGCTTTTCGAGATCGAGAATCCGGTGAGTCACGAAAGCTTCTGCCGGCGGCGCCTTTTTGAGGCGGCGCGGCAGCGCGCCTCCCTTCCGGCCAACGAGATCTTTGACGGCCTGCTGAGCGAGATCCGGCGATTCAGCCACGCCACCGAGTTCTCCGACGACGTCTGCCTGCTGGGCCTTGAGCTACATCCCGAAGCGGAATCAACCGGGTGACGCTCTGGTCCTGCGCCGACCGTCCTCCTCCACCTCCTCATCCCGCAACCTTCGTCCTCACCAACGGCTCGAACGCTCCGGTCAAGAAGACCGGCGCCATCTGGAAAATCGTCCCGGACGCTCCCCCCGGGAATCCTTTTCCACCACCGGAACGGAACGGAGGCTCGTGGCGGCCGCCGCAGGAATGGAGCCGAGCAGGATGCCGGAATGCGAGCAAAAGACTCCCGCCTCGCTGGAGCATCCCCCACAGTACCTGTCATCAGCGGAACCCGTACGCAAAGATCATCCTGTTCACCAGCGGGTTCATCTTGCGTCGCCTCCGCAGCGATGCTCCCTTGCACTCACTCAACCGTCGGCCCTCGGCCCGGCCGCCAACTCACAACACCAACTGCCATGAACTCCACGCCCAGCACCCTCAAGGACGAAGCCCGCCAACTCGCGAAGGACTTCAGCGACCTCGCGGACCACGCGGGCCAACTCGCGACCCATTCCGCCCGGCTGGCCGGACAAGGCATTCTGAAGCCCGGCCGGAATGCCTCGCGTCTCGCTTCCGATCGCATGCGGTCCGCCGTTCATCGCGGTCGCGAACTGGCCGAATCGGAACTCGACCGGTGCCGGACCTTCGCCCGGCGCAAGCCGGTGGCAATCGCCCTCATGATGGGCTGCGCCGGCGCCCTCGTGGCACTGACGGTCGGAGCCGCCGCTGGCTGCAGGCAAACCCACGCCGAGGGCGACGGCGCCGGGGAATAGCCTCGGAACAGAGGCCCCTCAAAACCGGAAGATCGCGCCCACCGGAGAGCCCTCGGGCAGCTCTTCCCCTTCCATGTAGACGACCTCTCCGCCCGTGGCGGTGGTTGCGAGGGCGGCGGCGCCCACCAGCTCCTCGTCGCGGGGTTGCCGCTCCTCATGGAGTTCGACCCGGTCCTCGTCGCGGAGGATCCTCCCGTAGCGGTACTCGCCGTCTTTGACGAGCAGGGTGGCGACCCGCCCGTCGACGGCCCCCTTGACACTCTCGCCGAGTTCGACCGTCCCTGTTCCCTGCCCGAGGCTGTCTCGCAGATCTCCGAGCTTACGCTGCAATCGCCGGGCTTCCCGCGAGGCCATCGTCTTTTTGATCATCGTCTCGAGTTCGGCGCGGCCGAGGTTGCCGGCGTTGAAGCGAATCTCGTCCTCCGCGAGGTGCGGATAGTGGTTCACTTCCCGGTAGAGTCCGATCTCGGCATCCGGCCCGAACAGGAGCAGGGGCGTCTCCCGATCTGCGAAATGCGCCGCCAACCCCTTGTCCAACCGCTCGAAGAAACGTTTTGCCTGCTTGCGCTGCGTCTCGTCCCCCGTGATGCCGTGGCCGTGGAATGCCACCTGTCCTCCCCCCGGCCCCGGAAGATTCGATGCCGTCACCCGCCGGTTCTGAAGACTTTTCTCGGGGTCATCGAAGCGCATGGCCTCCTCGATACTCCGCGGCACCTTCTCCAGCGCAACCTCTTCAACCCGCCATCGCTCCGCCTCGAACAGACGCACCTCGCCAAGGTCCAGCAGGAGGACATAGGCCCTCGGTCCGCCGGTCAGTCTCAGGAGCGGACCGAGATAGGGGCTCCGGCCAACGAAAACGAACGGCCCGAGCGGAAACGGTGTCAGACACGCCAGCACCGGACCACGCTCGCAGACCAGCATCGCCAACCCCCGTTCCTGGTGTTGCCAGAAATCGTCCGGAGGGACATCCAGCGCCTCGAGGCGCCCGGCAAGGCCGCTCGCCTGCCCGTCGTCTCCGCCGTATCGCCGCAATGCATCCTGCGCCTCCTTGAGCGCGTTCTTGAACACGATCACATTCTTGCGCGTTTCGGGCCCCTTGCGCTCCATCGGAAGCAACAACGTCGCCACGAGCCCCTCCTCTCCGCCGAAGCGTTGCAGGGCGGCGAACTCGTTCCGGTCCAACCGGGTGAGCATCCGGCTTTCGATCACATTTTTTCCGGGGGTAGTCATTGCAGCGTTTCGAGGAAGCAGACGGTCGGAGGATCCCTGTGCAGTCCCTGTGCCAATCCGAGCCGGCGACCCTCGAACCCGCTGCCGGGCGCGCTCCCGCGTCATGGCGGCGCGCGGGGCGTCCCCGGTTCCCCCGGCGTTCATCGTGCAATAATCGCCTCTCAAGGGGTTGCTTCTCTGCATTGTGCAATTCGGCGGCGTGAGACCAACTGGAACCCGCCCGGCGGTCGTGACCGGTGACCACGCCATGCATCGACCGTTTTCCCGGTACGCATCCCGCGTAGACGACCGTCTCGCAATCCTTATTCCTCGCGGTGTATTCCTCCTATTTACGGGGATGCCTTCGTTCCGTCACCATGACGACCCAAGCACAAGCAATGAAGCGCCATGATTACTGGAAGAATCTTCTCATCCCAGCGGCTCTGCTTCCGCTACTTGAGGCGGTCGCAGGAGCCGGAGGGCTCTCTCTTCGTCTTCAAGCGCCGTGACCCCGTCCGGCGGCCGAACCACCGTGACGGCGCGGGAGCGATGCTCACATACGACGTTCTTCAGACGAAGGACGTGATCGTCATCGAGGTCATCGGACTTCTCTCCGAGGACGATTTTCGCAACCTTGCCTCCGATCTTGATCTGCATCTCACCAACTGCGAGACGCTCCGAGGCATCCTCTTTCATGCAAGGGAGTTGCCGCCGTGGGCCGATTCACGCACCGTGACACAACACCTCCGTTGTTGCCTGCATCATCATCACCAGCCCGTCGCAATCGCCCTCGCCTGCGGAGACCGGCGCCGAACCCCCGCCACTTCCCCCGCCGCCCCATCCGTCGAAACCCCCATCCGCCACTTCTCCTATCACGAGCCGGACGCCGCCCTGGCATGGTTGCGAAAACGCAACCCCGCCGGCATCGCAGCCTGACAGCACCATGGGCAAAGACGAAATCCCCGAAGAAAGACGCCCCGTCGACCTCCCCGAGGACACCGGACAACCCGGCAGGAACCGGCAATCCCTGATGAACCTCAAGGAGGCCGCGGATCGCGAATGTGGCGATCGAAAACGGAAAATCCAACGCCGCGCCGAGGAACTCGCCGACCGCGACGAACCGGCCGGCGAGCAGGACGGCCGGACAGGTGACTCCGAAGGTCCCGGGGGCAATTGAAACCCGCAAAGCGTGCTCCGGGTTCGAAGCGTTCTACCCGATCCCGTAACGCCTCCGCTTCCGGAACAGGGTGCTCTTGTCGATGCCCAGAACCCGGGCGGCCTCCTCGAGCGTCTCGATGCGCTCCGTGACGAACCGGATGTGGGCCTTTTCGAGTTCCGCGAGCGAGATCATCCGCGCCACCGGCGCCTCCTCGCTCAGTCCGTCGCTGCCGAGGGCCGAGGGCAAGTCCGGGAGATCGATGAAGTCCCCCTTCGCCAGAATGACGGCCCGCTCGATGGCATTGTCGAGTTCCCGCAGGTTTCCGGGCCACTCGTAGACCTTCAAGGCGTGCAGCGCCCGCGGATGAAATCCCCGCACCTGCCGCTGAAACCGCTTCGAATAAAACCCGACGCATTCCGAGGCGATGCGTTCAAGGTCTCGCGGGCGCTCCCGAAGCGGTGGCGCCGTGATCGGCACCACGTTCAACCGATAATAGAGATCCTCCCGGAAGCGACCCTCCCCCACCGCTTCCAGCAGATTGTCGTTTGTGGCCGCAATGATCCGGATGTCACATTTGCGGGTTCGGGTCTCTCCAAGCCGCTCGTACTCCCGCTCCTGCAACAGGCGAAGAAGTTTCGGCTGCAGTTCCAGCGGAAGATCCGCGATCTCATCGAGGAAGAGCGTCCCCCCGTCGGCCAATGCCACCTTGCCGAACTTGTCCCGCACCGCCCCTGTAAACGCTCCGCGCACATGGCCGAACAATTCGCTCTCGAGGAGTTCCCGCGAGAGGCTCGGACAACTGATCGTCACGAACGGTTGATGGCGGCGGCCGCTGGCCTCGTGAATCGCCCGCGCCAGAAGCGACTTCCCGGTCCCGCTTTCCCCCAGCAGGAGCACCGTGGTGGGGGTCGTGGCCACCGCCGCGACGGTCTCCAGCACCTCCCTCATGCGCGGGTCGTCCGTTTCAAACCGCACCGGCGGAGCGTCGCGCTCGAGCCGGTCCTCGAGTTCCGCGAGGCGGTGCGCCGTCCGGCGCGCTTCTTCCATCCGTTGCACGAGGCGCTCGACGCTCCGCCTTGAAACGGGCGCCGGGAGGAAGCCGGCCGCTCCCTTGCGCCTCGCCTCGAGCTCCTCCCGCACCGACGATGACGGCGAACAGACCACCACCTCGAGGCGCGGCGAGCGGGCCACGAACTCTTCGATCAACGCCATCGTCTTCCCGTTGACCTCCCGGAGACCCAGCAGCAGGAGATGAAACGGTTCCTCCATGAGCGCGTCGAGCCCGTCCTGCGCCGAGGCGCGCTCCTTCACGATGTGTCCGAGATTTTCCAGAACCTCGGACGTCCCGGCGCCCATGTCCGCGCCTTCGTCGACAATCAGGATCTTCATGAATAGCTCGACTTTGCCGCAGCGCCTTGTGCGTCCTCGACGTTTCGCTTCCCCGTTTCATGATTCTCGCACGGGCTCGCCGCCCTGTCCATGTGGCAGCGATGCAAATTGCATGACACCCCCGGCAGGATGCGCCGAGAGGGCGCCTCGCCCGCGGGCCAACGCTTGCCCGGCTGGCCGGAATCCCCCTGATTACCAGTCAACGGCGCCGCCCCCTGCCTGCCTGGCACGCATCAAGCTTCCCGATCCCTTCCGGCATGGAACTTCTTTACATCCTCCTCGTCATTCTGGTCGTGACCCGCGCCTGCGGAGAGTTCGCCGTGCGCATCAATCAACCGGCGCTGGTGGGCGAACTGATCGGCGGCGTGATTCTCGGGATCGTCGCCCACCAGTTCGATGCGAGTCTTCCGGTCCTCGCGGAGCTTGATTCCAACGAGGTGTTTCTTGCGATCACCGACCTCGGAGTCTTTTTTCTGATGCTGCTGGCGGGGCTCGAGATGCACCCCCGGGACCTTGCGAAGGCGTCGGGCGGAGCCTTTGTGGTGGCGGTGGCGGGATTTCTCGTGCCCCTTGCGGTGGGTTGCGCGCTCGGGTGGTTCTACCTTCCCGCGTCCGAATGGAAGCCGGCCCAGGTGCTCTTCATCGGGACGGCCCTTGCCATCACGGCCATCCCGCTTGCCGTCAAGGTGCTGCTCGACATGGGGCAACTCGAGACGCGGGCCGGGCGCGTCATCGTCTCGGCCGCGATCTTCGATGATGTTTTCGGGTTGCTTCTTCTCGCGGTCCTCACCGCTCTTCTCGAGACCGGGGAATTGCCGGGCGCCTCCGGCTTTCTTTTCCTTGCGGGCCGCATCGTCCTGTTCTTCGGCATCACCACCGTGCTGGGTCTCCGGGTCCTCCCCTTCGTCGCGAGGCGGCTCAAGAAGTTCTGGGTCGAGGAGCTCGAGTTCAGCGCCCTTTTGGCGGTGGCGCTTGTCTTCTGCGTCCTTGCGGAGTGGCTGGGGCTGCACTTCATCCTCGGCGCCTTCGTCGCCGGTCTCTTCTTTACGGGCCGGGCCCTCGGTTCCAGCCTTTATGACGACGTTTCCCGCAAGATCAGCGCCATCACGACCGGTTTCCTTGCGCCCGTGTTCTTCGCGTCCATCGGGTTGCACCTCGAGGTGTCGGCCCTCGTCGAGATTCCGGTCTTCGTCGTCGTGCTCTGCGTCCTCGCCCTCCTCAGCAAGTTCGTCGGCGCCGGGCTGGCCGCGAAATTCGTGGGCTTGACGCGGTCCGACGCCGCCGGGGTCGGCGTCGCCATGAGCGCCCGCGGCGCGGTGGAACTCATCATCGCGGATATCGCCCTGCAGGCCGGTCTCTTCGACAAGCCCGCACCGCGGCCGCCGATCGTGGCGCACCTCTTCTCGGCGGTGGTCATCATGGCCATCGCGACCTCCGTGCTGATGCCGCTCGGCCTGCGCCTCTTCCTGCGCCCGTCCGGCAGGCGCGCGGGTTGAATCAATCGTGTTCCTGTTTTGTTGGAATCCTTCCCGTGGCGCTGGAGTGCGCCACGCTCGCCTTGAGCCGATCGACCTCGCAGGCGAATCGCTCCCATGCGATCGCAAGGCCGTTCCACAAATCCTCGACCGCGGCGTCCCCGGCGGTCTCGAGCTGATTCAACTGATGTCGCATGACCCGTTCCCGCTCCGCCAAGGCCGCAAGCCTCCGTTTGAGATCCTCGCAC
>CAYPUM010000024.1:0-17216 GCA_964413545.1 uncultured Roseibacillus sp.
GCAAGATCATGGCGTTGGAGGAGTTTCTCGGCCTCCGACAGACGTCATGGGAGGACCTCGAGTTGCTTCCGCTGGATGAACTGGAGGCGCGGCATGGCCGGCTCCACCGCGACTACGAGGCCCGCTTCAAGGGCGGGTGACGGGTTTGACATTTCGAGTCACTCCAGGCTGCGCTGCTTGTCGGCAAGTGTGAGCATGTGCGGCTTGAAATCGGGCGGGGCGGGGGTACCGCTGTGTGGGAATGGCATTTGAACTGGTCAGCGAGTACGGGCCGAAGGGGGACCAGGCGCAGGCGATCGAGAAGCTCGTGAAGTCGCTCGAGGCGGGCAACTCGCATCAGACGTTGCTGGGGGTGACGGGTTCGGGCAAGACGTTCACGATGGCGAACGTGATCGAGCGGATCGGGAAGCCGGCTTTGATCATGAGCCACAACAAGACCCTTGCGGCGCAGCTCTTTTCGGAGTTCAAGAACTTCTTTCCGCGCAATGCGGTGGAGTATTTCGTGAGCTACTTCGACTACTATCAGCCGGAGGCGTACATTCCGCGGACCGACACATACATCGAGAAGGACTCCTCGATCAACGACGAGATCGAGCGGCTGCGGTTGAGCACCATGGGGTCGTTGTTGACGCGGCCGGACACGATCGTGGTGGCCTCGGTGAGCTGCATTTACGGGTTGGGCTCGCCGGAGGACTACGAGGGCATGATGCTGCCGGTCTGGCAGGGCCAGCAGTTGGGGCGGGACGAGTTTCTCAAGCAGTTGGTCGACCTGTTCTTCGAGCGCAACGACATCGCGTTCGGGCGGGGGAGGTTCCGGGTGCGGGGGGACGTGGTCGAGGCGCATCCGGCCTACCTCGAAGGCGCCGCGATCCGGGTGGAGTTTTTCGGCGACGAAGTGGAGCGGCTCTCGGCGGTGGATGTTCTGACCGGGGCGGTCATGGAGCGGCTGGACAAGCACACCTTCTTTCCGGCCAAGCAGTTCGTGACGCCGCACGAGAAGATGCAGGTCGCGATGCGTGCGATCCGTGCCGAGATGGAGGAACGCATCGCGTGGTTCGAGGAGAAGGGGAAGCTGATCGAAGCCCAGCGGCTCCGGATGCGGACCGAATACGATCTTGAGATGATGAGCGAGATGGGGTTCTGCCAGGGGATCGAGAACTACTCGCGGCATCTCACCGGCCGGGCGCCGGGAGAGCGTCCCTACACGCTGATCGATTTCTTCCAGGACGACTTCCTTGTGCTGATCGACGAGAGCCACGTCAGCGTTCCCCAGATCCGGGGGATGTACGAGGGCGACCGTAGCCGCAAGATGGTGCTGGTCGAGCACGGGTTCCGGCTCCCGAGCGCGCTGGACAACCGGCCGTTGCGCTTCGGCGAGTTCATGGAGCTGACCGGGCAGCGGGTCTACGTGAGCGCCACTCCGGGGCCGTTCGAGATCGTGAACTCGAGGCCCGAGAACAAGCGGCACATTCCGGTCCACGGCGACCGGGAGCGCGGGATCGAGCCGATCCGCCTGCGGCAGTTGCGGGTCGAGCCGAGCAGCACCGCCGAGCCGGTCGAGGGATTCGACGTCACGCGCAACGGGGCGGCATTGATTGTCGAGCAGATCATTCGTCCGACCGGTCTGCTGGACCCGGTCCTGAGGCTGAAGCCGCTCGCGGGGCAGATTGACGCGACGATCGGGCTGTGCCGGCAACGGATCGAGCGCGGGGAGCGGGTTCTGGTGACCACGCTGACCAAGAAGACGGCCGAGGATCTCACCGAGTACCTGCAGGGGGTGGGGCTGAAGGTGCGGTACATTCATGCCGACATCGATGCCGTGGAACGGGTGGAACTGTTGCGGCAACTCCGGGCGGCGGCGTTCGACATCCTGGTGGGGATCAACCTGCTGCGGGAGGGGCTCGACCTGCCGGAGGTCTCGCTGGTGTGCATCCTTGACGCCGACAAGGAGGGGTTCCTGCGCAATGAAACCAGCCTCATCCAGACCGCCGGGAGGGCGGCGCGGCACATCCATGGCGAGTGCGTCCTGTTCTGCGACGAGGTGACGGAGTCGATCCAGCGTCTCCTCGACGTGACGGATTACCGGCGCGCGCGCCAGAAGGCGCACAACGAGGAACACGGCATCACGCCCCGGAGCGTGGTGCGTTCGGTGCAGGAGAGCCTCCACCAATACCACGACGAACGGCGCGCCGCGGAGCAGCTCAACCGCTCGATCGTCGCGGAGGACGCCACGGTGTACGATGCCGTGAACGTCCTGATGGAACTGGAAGCCGAGATGCAGGAAGCCGCCGCGAAGCTCGAGTTCGAGAAGGCCGCCCACCTCCGCGACCAGATCAGGGAAGTCAAGCGCCGGGCCGGGATCGAAGCGCGGGACGACGCGAAGCCATCGGCCGCGAAGGCCGCGCGCGCGGGCGAGAGCGGTTGAAGGCCGGGAGTCTCCCGTCGCGAACTGCCGCGGTCCGACACGCAATTCCGTTAACGTTAACGAAGTTGCGTGCGGGGGTCTGCGGGGCGAGTGGCGAGGGTCCTTGAAAACCGGAATTCGTGACGAATGAGTCAACTTCTGCGAGCTGCCGTTTCGGCGAACGACGACGGCGACGATTACGGATTTCGAGGGAGGCGCGCTTCACGCGATCGTCCCCGGTAATCGTCGCTCCGGCCGCGGCGGGATCAACCGGTCCGAGGCTTGCCTTGCCGGGCCCTTTTCCTGCGGGCTCACTCGGCCTTGTTTTTCGGGGGAGCGGGCTTGGCGGGTTTCGGGGTTTTGCCGGTGCCGGGGGGGAGTTCGGGTTTGGCGATGTAGTCCTCGTCGATTTCCCCTTTGAGGGATTTGAGGAAGGTGATGATGGAGGCGGTTTCCTCGTCGGTGAGGGTGAGGCCCTGCTGGTGTTCGGCCATCTTTTTGACGATTTCCTCGAGGGAGGCGATGGAGCCGTCGTGGAGGTATGGGGCGGTTTCGGTGATGTTGCGGAGGCTGGGCACCTTGAAGAAGCCCTTCATGGCTTCGAAGCCCTCGACGCCGCCTTGGCCGGGGTCGTCGGTGGGCCACGGTTTGACGAGGCCGAGTTTTTGGAACATATGGCCGCCGACGCCCATGCCGTTGTGGCAGGTGGCGCAGCCTTTGGCGAGGAAGGTATTGAATCCCTTCTTTTCGGCGTCGGTGAGGGCGCCGTCGTCGCCCTCGAGGAAGGTGTCGAATCGGGAGGGGGTGAGGAGCTTGCGCTCGAAGGCGCCGATGGCCTTCCCGATGTTATCGTAGTTGAGGGGCTCCTTGTCGTCCGGAAAGGCCTTGGCGAGGAGATCCCGGTAGGCGGGGATCGAGCCGACCACCTTGAGAACGTATTGCGCGTCGGGCATGCCCATCTCGATGGGGTTGAGGACCGGCCCCACGGCCTGGGTTTCGACATCGGGGGCGCGGCCATCCCAGAACTGGGCGATGTGGATGGCGGCGTTGTAGACGGTGGGGGCGTTGCGTCCGCCCTTCTGGTTGCCGACGCCGAGGGAGGTGGGAAGCCCGTCGTCTCCGAAGGAAGCGAGGTCGTGGCAGGTGTTGCACGAGACCTTGTGATCGATCGAGAGCCGCGGGTCGTAGTAGAGCATGCGTCCCAGCTTGATCTTGGCGTTGTTGAACGGGTTGTCCGGGTTTTCGGCGGACTTCGCGAGGGGCTTGAAGAGGCCCAGCATGGCGCGATTGACCTCGACATCGGCCGGCAGGTTCGGGGCGAGGCAGAGGGATACGAGGAACAGGGGGATGAGGGATTTCATGGCAAGGGGAGGAGGTTGCTCGGGTTCCGAGCTCGTCCGGCAGCGCGGCCGGCGAACCGCCGCAAGGGAATTCGGATGGCCGGCCGGAGTAAAGGAAAAGTTTTCCCCGCGGAGGACCCGGACAGTTTGACGGCGGAGTTGCGCAAGGCGGGGTGATCGGGAAGGATCGCGGGGATGATTGAGATTTCCTTGTGGCGGTTGGCGTTGGCGCTTTTGCCGCTGGCGGTGGTGGCCGGGGTATCGCACCGCTGGGTGCGGGGCAGCGCGGAAGTTGGCATCGCGACGGCCCGCATGGTGATGCAGTTGCTGGCGGTGGGTTATGTTCTGGTGCTCCTGTTCGAGGTGCGGAACCCGTGGGCAGGCGTGGGCGTGGTGACGTTCATGATCGGGATCTCGTCGTGGATCGCGATCCGGACCGTGCGGCGGCGGCGTTGGAGGGCGTGGGGCGACGCCCTGCTGGGGGTCGGCCTCGGGGGGTCGGCGGTGCTTGTGCTGGTGGTGTTCGGCGTGTTGGGGCTCGATCCGTGGTATCAGCCGAACTACGTGATTCCGCTGGCCGGGATGATCTTCTCGAATGCCATGACGGCGGTGACCTTGAGCGGGGAACGGTTCGAAGCGGAGCGCGATGCGGAGCGGGACGTGATTGGGGCTCGCAACGCTGCCTGGAAGGCGGCCCTCATCCCGCAGGTCAACTCGTTTCTGGCGGTGGGGCTGGTGGCCCTGCCGGGGATGATGACGGGACAAATCCTTGCGGGAGCCGATCCGCTGCTGGCGGTCCGCTACCAGATCATGGTGATGGCCATGGTGCTTGGTTCGGCCGGTCTGGCAGTGGCGATCTACCTGACGCGGGCGCAACGGAGAGCGGGATAGGGCGGCCGGGCCGCCGGGAACGAGCGCCCGCACCGGAGGGCCAGCGGTGCACGGGCGTCGTCGTGGCGGCGGGCTTTGGGGACCCGGCGCAGGCACGAGGCGCGCTATCGGCGACTCAATCGGCCGGGTTGGCGGCTGCCGGTTCGACCGCGGCGACGTGGATTGCTTCGGCGTTGACGATGAGGTTGTCGGGGTTGGAGCCCTCGGCGACGGTGCCTTTGACGACGAGAGAACTGAGTTCCTTCATTCCGCCGAGGCCCCTCAGGCCGTGTTTGACGAGGGAGCCGTCGTCGTTGACCACCTGGACGGTGGCGATGCTCTGCCTGATGACCTCGGGTTCGTCGCAACAGACGTCCCATGGAGTCTTGCAGTTGTCTCCGGGGCGCAGGTCACACGAGGTGAGGCGTGCCGGGTCTCCGAGGACCACCATGGCGCGATCCTCGACGAAGGGGTCGTCGCGGCCCATGATCTTGCCGGCCAGCACGACGGGCGTGCCGGGTTCATGTTTGGCGCGGGCTTCGCTGATGGAGACGGCGCCCTCGGGTTTCCCGGCGAGGAGGAGGGCTTCGAGGGCGGGTTCGGCGGGGGGCGCGTCGGCGCGATCTGGTTCGGAGGCATTCTTGCAGCCTGCGACGGCGAGGGCGGTCATTGTCAGGAGGATGGTTGCTTTCATCATGTCTTGGTTGGTTGTTAGAACGGTCATGGGCAAGGTGGGCACGGTGGAGGTTCAGGAGGAACGAAGGGCGACGGGGAGGGGCGGTTGGAGGCAGCGGAGGGCCGGAGGGAGGGTGCCGAGGGTGCCGAGGGCCACTCCGGTGGCCAGCGCGGTCAGGATGATGGCGGGAGTGAGTTCCACGACAAAGGTTCCGAGGGAGAAAGGGATGCTGCGGCCGTCGAGGAAGAGGATCGCCAACACGAAGGCCACGAGGGACCCGGTGAGGGCGGCGAGGAGGGATTCCTGGATGAGGCTTTCGAGAAGGGCCCGGCGGGTGAAGCCGATCGATTGCAGGGTGGCCATCTCGCGGATGCGGGAGGCGAAGGCGGCGTAGAGCGTGTTGAGCCCGCCGAAGAGGGCCCCCGCCGCCACAAGGCCGGCCGTGACCCACGTCATGACCCGGATGGGGGCGAAGAAGGCCCGGACCTTGTCGTAGTATCTGTCTTCGCGGATGGCGGCGAGCTCGAGGTCGTTGCGCTGCAGGGTGAAGGCATGCACGTCGTCGAAGGCGGCCTCGTCGAGCCGGACGTAAACCGCCGAGAGGGTGTCGCGCTGGGTGAGGGTGGCGAGGTCGTTCCGGTCGAACCAGACTTCCGATTCGAGGACCGTTGCGGGGGCCTCGAAGACTCCGGCCACCCGGAAGGAGGCGGACTCGAAACGGATGGTGGCGCCCGGGACGAGCCGGCCGGGCGCCACGCCGAGGGTCCGATGGGCAAGCCGGCCCACGATGACCTCGCCGGGACGCGGGAAGCGGCCTTCGACGACGCGCACCTTGGTGTGGACGAGGAGGGCCTTGGCGGTGACGCCCCGGAGAAGGGCGGGGACTGGCGGGCCGTCTCCCACGGCGAGCGGGGCCATGTAGACGATTTCTCCCGAGGCCGCGGTGGTTCCGAGCGGTTTTACGAGGCCTCGGACCGCGGTGGCGGCGGCGGACTCGGCTTCGAGGGGGACTTCGGAACGTTCGACGCTTTCCTCGCTGCCGGCGGCAAGGAGGATGACGTTGCGCTCCGATCCGCTGGCTGCGAGCACGCCGTTCATCCCGTTGGTCAGGGCGCCCGCCGCGATCACGAGGAGGACGACGAGAGCGCTTCCTCCGACGGTCTGGAGGAGACGGCCGGGATCGCGGAAGAGGTTCCGGATGGCGTAAGTGAGGGGAAGCATGGGGTCAGGCGGCGTTGAGGGAATCGACGACGGGTCGGCGGGAGGCGAGCCAGGCGGGGTAGAGGGAAGCGAGGAATCCGAGCAGGAGGGCGACGCCGAGTCCCTTGACGAGGACCACGAGGTCGGGGGTGATGGCGAGGGTGAGTCCTTCGTTTCCAAGGGTGAACGATTGCCAGTGGAAGAAGCTCACCGCGGCGATGACTCCCGCCGCGCCGCCGAGCAGGCCGAGGAGCAGCCCTTCGCTCGACACGAGAGCGGCGATGTGCGTCTTCGAGAAGCCGAGCGTCTGGAGGATGGCGGTTTCCTTGACGCGGCTCCGCACGATGAGGAGGACGGCATTCGCGACGAGGCCGAGGACCGCCGCGACCGCACCCAACCCCAGCCAGCGCGTGAAACCGACGAGTTCGATAAGTTCCCGGGCGGTCTCCGCGAAGAAGGCCTGCTCGGGTCGGGTCTGGGTCGGCTGGCTGTCGGAGGCGAAGGTCTGGTCGATCCGCTGGGCGACCTCATCGGGATGGGCCCCGGGTTTGATCTTGACGTTGAACTGGGTGACGGTGCCGAGGCCCACATTCGAGGCCTGTTGGAGGAAGGGGAGGTGGACATAGGCGACATTGTTGTCCTGCGCTTCGCGGGATGCGATCACCCCGGCGACATGGACTTTGATGCCGACGGCCTCGAACTGGTCGCCTGTCTCGAGGCCGCGGCGACGCGCGAACGTTTCGCCGATGAGGGCGGCGTCGGAACGTTTCGTCCATGCTTCAAAGGAGCCTTCGAGCACGTCGAGGTTCGGATTGTATTCTTCGAGGCGCCCGGGAGGCACGCCCCGGAAGGTGATGACATCGAGGCTGGCGCCGCAGTTGTTGACCGCGATCTGGATCGGGATGGTTTCCCGGACCCCCTCGATCTTCATGATGGTGGACAGGTAGTACTCCGGGAGCCGGGAGGTTGCCGGGCAGAAACGGTTTTCGCGGTAGACGACGAGAGTCGTGTCCTCCGCGCCGGCCGAGGTGACCTCGGACAAGGAGCGCTGCATGGTCTCGACGGAGGTGAACAGGAACATTCCCGCTGCCACGCCCGCCATTGTCAGGAACGATCGCAGACGATGGCGCGTGATGTTCTTGAGAGCGAGGATGAGCAGGTTCACGGGAGCGGTTGTCGGTTGTCGGTTGTCGGTTTTGGGGGGTGGGGTGCTGAGTCAGGGGCCTGCGGTTGCGGTTTCGAGTTTGCCGGATTCGATGAGTTGGCCCTTTTCGAGGTGGAGGGTTCGGTCGGCGGCGGAGGCGGCGCGGGGGTCGTGAGTGACCATGACGATGGTCTTGCCGTGGTCGCGGGCGAGGGAGCCGAGGAGGGTCAGGACGGAGGCGGCGGACTCGCTGTCGAGGTCTCCGGTGGGTTCGTCGGCGACGAGGAGTTCGGGATCGTGGACGATGGCGCGGGCGATGGCGACCCGTTGTTCCTGCCCGCCGGAGAGTTCGGTCGGGCGGTGGCGGGAGCGGTCGCTCAGGCCGACCAACTCGAGGGCGGCATCGATGCGGGCCCCCCGCTCGGCGCGGGAGAGCGGGAGGAGCAGCAACGGCAGTTCGACGTTCTCCCATGCGGAGAGGATGGGCACGAGATGGTAGAGCTGGAAGATGTATCCGACGTGCCGGGAGCGCCATTTCGTCAATGCGGACCGGGAGAGGCGGGCCACGTCGCGTCCGTCGATGAGGAGTTCGCCCTGGGTCGGGGAGTCGATTCCGGCGAGGAGGTTCAGGAGGGTGGTCTTGCCCGAACCCGAGGGGCCCATGAGGGCGAGGAATTCGCCCCGCGGAACGTCGAGGGTCAGATCCTTGAGGGGCGTGATCAGGTTGGGTCCCTTCCGGTAGGACTTGGTCAGGTTCCGAATCTGGATGAAGGAGGACATGGTTCGAGGGGGGTCAGCGGCCGGGCGGGAGGACTTCGATTCGTTGGCCCGGTTCGAGTTCGTCGTGCGGGGGGAGGATGAGTTGGTCGCCGGGACGGAGGCCATCGAGGACGAGGCGGTGGCCGTCGCGCACTTCATCGCCGAGGGACAGGCTGCGGAGAGTGGCGCGATCGCCTTCCTTCACCCAAACCCGGGCCGTTCCGGAAGACGGCCGCACGAGGGCCTTGACCGGTGCGAAGAGGGAGAGGCGAGAGCCACCTCCGGCGGCGCCGGCCGGCGGCGACGATCCGGCCGGGCGCCGGCTTGCGGCGTGGTCCGGCATGGGGAAAAATTCGGCGCGGACGAGCATTTCGGGCCGCAGGCGGGGATCGGGGCCGTGAATGCGGACCTTGGCCTGGAGGGTGTTGCGCTGGAGGTCGGCCTCGCCGACGATGCGTGTCACGGTGCCGGGGAGGTTGGCGTCCGGGAGGAGGTCGGTGGTGATCCGGACCGGTTGTCCGGCCTCGAGGGAAGCGGCTTCGCTGAGGGGGACGTCGATGCGGGCTTGCAGGCGATCGGGATCGTAGAGTTCGACGATCACGGCGCTCTTGGGGTCGTCCATGGCACGGATGCGTTTTTTGCCCGGAGCGGCATGGAGGCGGAGGATGCGGCCGGCGGCGGGGGCGGTGATGCGGGTGCGGTCGAAGGCGAGCTGCTTGCGGTCCAGTTCTGTTTCGGCTTCGCGGATGCGGGCGTCGATCGCAGCCCGTTCGAGATGGATTTGTTCTGTTTCGGCGAGTAAGCGTGGCAGTTCGCTTTGGGCCTCTTCGAGGGCGGCCTCCTGGCGTTGGACCTTGAGGCGGGCCTGGGTGACGTCGCGATCCGAGACGGCGCCTTGACCGGCGGTGGCGAGGCGGCGCGCGACATCGCGAAGCTCGGCGAGGCGGGCCTTCTCGGCGTCGATGCGTTTTTCCGCGGCGTTCCTTTTTGCCTTGATGACCGGGAGAGCGGCGCAGTGGGCCTCCCGGGAGGCGACGAGGCTTTTGATCTTCCGGCGGGCTTCCTTGAGGTCGAGTTGGGCGTCATCGTCGATGAGGGTTGCAAGGAGGTCTCCCTCGGAGACGAGCTGGCCTTCGAGGACGTGTACCTCCCGCACCACGCCATCGACCAGAGCGGGCACGAAGATGGGGAACGGGTCGGGTTCGACCCACCCGGAGGCTTGGAAGAGGAGAGGCTGATTTGCGGGGATGCTCGCGGTCGAACCCGCCTCCGGCCGGGGAGATTGGTCTGCCGGCGCGGCCTCCGCGCCAGCGCCGCGAAGCGCGACGACCGGGGCGATGCGCACCGGCACGGCCGGCAAGAGCCTCGACCCGAACAGAAATGCGAAAACCGCGATGAATCCGGCAGCAAGGCCGAGCGGGAGAACGGCAGCCGGCAATGAGCGCCGCCCCGCTTTCCCGGAAGGGGAAGACGCCTTGCGAGGTGTTGTGAGCTGGTCGAGAGCGTTCATCATGACCTGTTGGAATGCGGGTGGAGATCGAAGGCGAGCGGCATGGCACACGCCTGACGGCCGGCGGAGAACGCCGGCACGCGACAATCAAAGGACTCACCCGGAAGGGGAGAGTCGTTCCAACCGCTTCAGAGCCTCAAGACCCCGTTCCGCAGGAACAACGGAACGCCATGGTCCGGGGAGCCCCGGGCGTCAGGGGGCGCGAACCGTTGTCCTGCCACCGGGGCGAGTCGCGAGAAATCCCCCTTGGCGGCCGGATTCAGCGCCGGGCAGGTTAGGGTCGGACGCGGCTCCGATCCGGCATTCCAGAGGAAATCGCCCGGATCAAGGCTGAACAAGACCACGCAATCGTCGCGAGGATCCGGCGCAGGGTCCTCATTGCTGCAGCATCCGCCGGTGTCTTCGCCGGGATGGACTGACGCGTGGCATTCGCAATCATTGAGGACAATCGTCTGGCTGCACAGGCAGAAGCCGAGGGCCGCGTGTTTCATCGCGACGATCAGGACCATCGCGATGACAAACCCAAGGCCTGACATCTTTCGCAGCATCAGGAGACTTGATAGCACGAGAATCGGAACCGTCAAGCGAGGGCGGATAAAGGGTTGTAGGGCGGGAGTGACGGGTCAATGATCGGGGGATGAAGAAGCCCATGGTGTTGATCATATGCACAGGCAACGCGTGCCGGTCGCAGATGGCGGAGGCGTTTCTGCGGGAAGCGGCCGGGGAGGCGGTGGAGGTGGCGAGCGCCGGCTCGAATCCGGCCGGGATGGTGCATCCGCGGGTGCGGGAGGTGATGGCGGAGAAGGGATTCGATCTGCGGGGCGCCAAGTCGCAACACATGGACGAGTATCTGGACCGCGAGGTGGCGGTGGTCATTACGGTGTGTGACGCGGCGGACGAGACGTGTCCGACTTACCCGGGTCAGGTGCAGCGCTACCACTGGCCGTTCAAGGATCCGATCCGGGTGGTGGGCACCGAAGAGATGATTCTGGAGGCGTTTCGACGCAGCCGGGATGAGATCGAGACCGTCTTCACCCTCTACGGGCTGGGGTTGGCGGACGGATTGGGGTGGGAGCGGAGCGATTGAGGAGAGGGGGCTCAGCGTCCTTCGGTGAGGCGGGCGGCGAGACCCGGGGGCAGGCCGGCCTCGAGGATCTTCTGCTGGGCGAGGTCGAGGTCGTAATCAACGCGGCGGAAGAGGACTGTTTTGGAGTCGAAATCGTAGATGACGTAGCAGGCGCGGGGGTCGCCGTCGCGGGGTTGGCCGACTGATCCGACGTTGATGAAGTATTTGAGGCCTTCCTCGACGGCGACGGATTCGGTGGGGACCTCGCGGACTCTGGCGGCGCGGACGAAGACGCGGGGGACGTGGGTATGGCCGTGGAAGCAGACGTTGGTGAACTGGTATGAGAAGTTCGACATGGCGTCGAACTTGTTGGTGACGTAGTGCCAGGCTTGGGGCTGGTCGAGGGTGGAATGGACGACGGTGAAGTCCTCGACCTGGCGGACCATTCTGAGTTTGCGGAGCCAGACGCGGTGGTCCTGGGAGAGCTGGTTGCGAGTCCACTCGAGGGCGGTGGCGGCGGTGGGATTCATGTTTTCGAGGGAGTGATCGCCGCCGGCGTCTTCGTCGTGATTTCCCTTTACGACCGGGCAGTCCATTTTGCGGACGAGTTCGATGCACTCGGCGGGGCTGGCGTTGTATCCGACGACATCGCCGAGGCAGACCCAGTCGGTGCAGTTCTGACGGCGGGCGTCGTCGAGGACTGCTTCGAGGGCCTCGAGATTGGCGTGGATATCACCGAAGAGAGCGATCTGCATCGAGTGGGACGGGTCGGCGGGGAGGCAAGGAATAGAAACCTGCCGACGGGGTGTCGAGTGAAAGGTTCCGGGATCAGCGGTTCCGGCGGACCCAGTCGCGGAAGGCGCCGCGGTGGCGGCCCATCCATTGGCGGGGGGGGTGGCGGAGGGGGTGGATTTCCTCGGGGACGTCGAACTCGCGGCAAAGTTCCTCGATGGTCTCACGGAATCCGTAGACGGGGAACCCCTGCTCCTTGAGGTGCCATGAGTCGGCCAGATTGAGGAGGGCGTTCCGGCGGCTGCCGAAGATCTCTTCGATGCCGAGGGTCCGGGAGGGGGGAGGATCGGCCCACTGCTGGAGGGCGTAGTATGTGGACCGGACCGTCGGGAATTTGCGGTTGTGGGGGGCGGCCCAGACCGCCTGGGCGGTTTCCCATGCGGCGGCGCGGTTGTCAGGGATGCGGCTCAGGGCATAGAGGTAGTGGCGCTGTGTCTGGAGGTTGCCGCTGAGCTGGTAGGCGCGCCGGTAGGCTTCGGCGGCGGCGGCGTCGTTCCGGGGGCGCCACGGCTGGCTGTGGGAGAACCCGAGGGTTGCCCAGAGCCTCCAGTCGTCGGGGTTTTTTCGGACGCCCTCCTCGAGGAAGCCGATTCCCTTTTCGAAGAACCGTTTCTGCAGTTCGCGGCGCCGGCCGGGGGGGACGCCGGGTTTGTCATGGTAGTCGCGGTAGGCGTTGCTGATGAGGTGCCATGCGGCGACCTCCCAGTAGTATCGGGTACGCGGCTGGAGGGCATGGATGGTCCGGTAGGTCTGTTCGAGTTCGAACCACTCCTGGTTTTCCCAGTGGACGTGGGCCCGGAGGTTGAGCAGGGAGGCGATGAGGGAGCGCAGTCCGCCGAGGGCGATGGCGAGTCCGGTCTGGCCGAGATCCTCGCGGGTCTCGATAGAGAGCGGTTCCTGGAGGAGGCCGCGCCTCCGCAGGCCGCCCGTCAACCGTTCGTCGAGCGGCAGTCTGGCAAGGCCCGAGGCGGCGAGGACGGCGAAAACGACGGCAAGATTGCGGAAGGTCGTGATCATGCCTGTTAGATCTCCTTGTCGGAGAAGACAAACCAACTAAGGACGACGTAGATTCCGACGTAGAAGAAACTGGAGAGGGCGAGGGCGCCGAGGACGGAGGGGGGGAGAGCCTGCCCCGCGATGGCCTCGTCGACGACCCCGAAGGGACGGAAGTCGGGAAACATGACCACGAGGGCGCGGGAGGCGAGGTGGACGGTCAAATCCTCGCCGAGAGAGGAGGTGCGCAGCCAGAACTCGCGCCCGTCGGCGACGAAATGGCCGATGAAGTAGACGAGGGTGGTGATGACGACCGTGAAGAGGGTGCTGGAGGAGAAGGTCGAGATCAGGAGGGCGGCCGCGGCGATGACGGCCGCTTCGAGGAAGACCGCCAGCAGTGCCCCCTGGAGGCTCCATGTGGGTCCGTGCCGCAGGACTTCGAGCCGTTCTCCCTGGCGGTCGGCTTCGGTCCAGTAGCCGCGCTCGATCATTCCGTCGGCGAGGGCCATGCGCTCGGCGAGGATCTCCTGAGTGCGGAAGTGGAGGACGACATTGAGGAGGATGGCCATGGCGGCGAGGCCGACGAGGATCAGGGCCAGGACGCCGAGGAACTTGCCGAGGAGGTAGTCGAGCCGGGGCACGGGTTTTGCGAGGATGGTGTATAAGGTGCGGTCTTCGAGGTCGCGTGGGATGAGGAGGGCGGTGGCGGCGATTCCGAGGATGACGGCGAAGAGCTTCATGACGCCGATCAGGGGGCTCTTGAGGCTTCGGAGTTCCTCCGCGCCGACGCTCTCGGGGCCGACGGTGTGGGGGAGGCGGAAGAAGTTCAGGACGATGGCGATGACGATGAAGATCAGGAGGAAGTAGAAGATCTTCATGCGGACCAGTTGCGTGAAGGTGTTGCCGGCGAGGATCATGACCCGGCGCGGCGAGAAGAAGGGGGTTCTGGCGGGGTGCTGGTTCATGAGGCGCCGGGTTCCGGGTGGGGAGGATTGGTGGGCCGGGCGGGCGCCGGGATTTCGCGCAGGAAGAGGCCTTCGAGAGTGGTGCGGGGGTGTCCGGAGCGGATCCAGCGGACGCCCTTGCGGGCGGTGGCGAGCCGGCGGAGGTCCTCGATGAGTTCCGGGGGGGCGTTGGCGAGGACGATTTCGGTTTGGTCCTCGATGGCGACGAGGTCGTCGAGGCGGCCTTCGCGGACGAGGCGGCCGCGGTCGATGATTCCGACGCGGTCGCAGACTTGCTGGACTTGTTCGAGGAGGTGGGAGCAGAGGAAGACGGTGATGCCCTGCGAGCGGAGTTCGAGGATGAGGTCGCGGATTTGGCGGGAGCCGATCGGGTCGACGCCTGCGGTGGGTTCGTCGAGGACGAGGAGGCGCGGGTTCTGGACGAGGGCTTGGGCGAGGCCGATGCGTTGGAGCATGCCCTTCGAGTATCCGCCCAGTCGGCGGTGGCGGGCCTCGGTGAGATCGACGAGTTCGAGGAGTTCGTTGGTGCGGTTGCGGAGTTCGGGGTCGCGCATTCCGCAGAGTTTTCCGAAGAACCGGAGGGTTTCCCGGCCGCTGAGGTGTTTGTAGAAGTAGGGGTTTTCGGGGAGGAAGCCGACCTCGCGGCGGGAGTCGACCTTGGTGGCGTCCTTGCCGAAGATGGCGCAGCGGCCGGCGGTGGGGGCGACCAGTCCGAGGAGGGCTTTCATGGTGGTGGACTTGCCGGAGCCGTTGGGTCCGATGAGTCCGTAGACTTCGCCGGGTGCGATCTGGAAGGAGACCTTGTTGACGGCGCGGATCGTGCCGCGGCGGAGCGGGCCGCGGAAGTCTTTGACGAGGTTGTGGACTTCGACGGCCGGGGGAGTGCTCATGGGTTGCGGAGGATACGTCCGGGGGGATGGGAGGCCAAGTGAAAGGGCGGATCTGGCGAAATCGCGTGGAAATTTGGCTGGCACTCGCGGTGCAATCGGTCAAGGTTGGGGCGCGATGAGGGACCGAATTGCTGTAATTTTGATGGCGTTGCTGGCGGTGAGCCTGCCGGGCTGCATCGAAGTGGCCACCGTCCTTACCCTTGAAGGGGATGGCAGCGGGACGATCACGGAGGAGATTCTCCTCTCCGACAAGCTGCGCGAGCAGGTGGAAAAGGAGAGCGCCGCGGGAGCGCCCAACCCGCTGAAGCGGATCATGGACGAGAAGCGGCACGAGGAGCGGGCCCCGACCTTCGGCGAAGGGGTGAAGTTCGTGAAGACGGAGCAGATCGAGAAGCACGGGGCGAAGGGAGTGAGGGTGACATACGCTTTTGAGGATATCAACCACGTGAAGTTCAGACCGGGAGGGGCGATCGAGGAACTGAAGGCGGGAGTCCCGGGGGAAGAGGAGACCAAGGTGAAGACGAAGAGCCGGCCGGTGACGTTCAAGTTCGCGGACAAGAAGCTGACGCTCAACTTTCCGAAAGATCCGCGGCCAAGGAAGCCGCGGCCCGGGAAGGAGCGTGCTGCCAATCCTCAGGAGGAGACGGTCATGAAAGAGACCCTGCGGGGCGTCAAGACGTCGGCGAAGCTTGTGATCGAGCCTGGGATTGCCGGGACCGATGCCTCGCATGTGGATGGAAACACGATCGTTCTGAGGGATCTTGATTTCGGCAAGATCGTGGGGGATCCGGGCGGGATCAAGGCGCTCCTGAAGATGGACCGGGGCGGCCGGGCCGAGATGGAGAAGCACTTGAAAGGCCTTGATGGCGTGACGGTGGAGTTCAAGGACACGGTCGAAGTGACCTTGAAGTGAGAGGGGCTCCTGTTGGCAGCCCGCGATTGTGATCGTTCGTCGGCTGCGGCTGGGGGCCGGGCGGCGTTTCGCTGGGCCCGGTATCGAGCAGGGTGTCGCTAGAGTCCTTGAAATCCGGAAGTCGTCACAAAGGAGTCAAGTTTTCCGGCAGCAAGGTTGCCCTGCCTGATGCAGGGTGCAAGATTCAGGATCCAGTCCCGTGTTCGGCGCAACTTGGCACTACTTCATCACGGGAACTTCCAGTAGCGGGGAAGGATTGCTGGAATCCTTGTTCTTGCACTCGCTGGTCAGGTAGATTGTCTTGCCGTCAGTGCCATAGCTGATCGATTCTCCCTGCACCCGCCTGGGCATCAGAATACGGCGCGGGGGTCGCGCGAACCCGTGGTCCCAGGTTTCTTTCGGTCCGCGGCGGTACTCAAATGCGTGGCCGTACGTCAGCACAATGGCTCGCAAGCCGTTGGCCGAGATGTCCATGGCCGTTGTCGTGGGGATGTCCAGAGTTGCAATGGGCTTGGCCACCACCGTCTTCTTGCTTTCCCGCTTTGGCATCGGCAGGGAGTAAACCTTGCAGCTATTCCCATTCTCCTTCGACACCAGGTAGATGATGCTCGTCTGCGGGTCAATGGACGCCGATTCGCAATTGTGAGGGCCGTCTTCGTAGCTAAACCGAATGGTCTGGCTCGGCGCAACGGATATCACCTTGCTCTTCTTGCTGGTGTCCAGTACGGGTTCGGGAACAACGTAAAGGGCACAGGTTTCTCTCTTGGCGTTATTATCTCCAACATCAGCGACCAACAGAAAGTGCTTCCCGTTTTGCGAAAACGAGGCCATGTCCTCCCAATCGCGACTCTGGGCCCCGGTCACACTAACGACGGCAAGTTCTTCCCCATGAGGGCCGAAAGCGAAAAGACGCGGCTTGTCGCCGCTGTCGTTGTGCGTCCAGAAGACATTCTTGTTGACTCGTCCACATGCGAGTCCGCTGCTTTCTGTAATTGCCCCACTGGCAAGGTCCGCCAGTTTGCGGGCTTGGCCATAGATGATTACTTTCCCTTCCTCGAATGATGTTTCCGTCGGCGTTGGGGGTAACGAGGTGCTGTTGTTCCCATGTGTCGCGCTCAGGCTGTTCACGTATGCTCGGTCTCCTGCCGATAGACGGGAAAGGAGAATACTGTATTGTTTCCCTTCCGGCGACTTCAGGATCACTCTCCCGTGGACCTGCTTGACGTACTCAGCGTCCACGCTATGTCCTGATGTGCTCGTCCACTTCCTGGCTTGTGCAAGCTCAGGAAGCCACATCAATAGACACGTTGTTGCGAGCAAAGTCTTCATGTTACGTTCCTATATCAAGAGCCCGTCTAAGTGGAGGTCACACTACACGACAAAAATTTAGGAAGTCTTAACAAATTGCATCCGGGGTGACAAGCTGTTGTGTGTGAAGAACTTAAACTGCAAATCACCCCAAGCTGCCGAGGCCCATGCTGACACGCTGATCGAACAACATTTCCAAGCACGATTCATTCATTTCCCTATTTGGGTTTAACCTTCCATCCAATGATCCAGGAGAATGCACCACACTCTCCCAGTTTGATCTCTGGTGAAACCTCATACCACAGTCTCAAACTTGCTAGCCCAAGGTAATCCCACTGGGTAATTCCGTCATTACCGGCGAAGGCGTAGAGGTTGGTCCCTCCCTC
>CAYPUM010000025.1:0-16731 GCA_964413545.1 uncultured Roseibacillus sp.
GGGGGGGCGGCTCGGGGGGGGAGGATGGAATTCGTAACCCGTTCATCGTGAGGGGCCGGTGAACACGCCGGGCCCGGTTGGCACGGGATCTGATGGTGAATTGGAAGGCGGGCATGACCTGCCGAGGTTTTCGACTGTGCCTGAAGGAGGGGGAGACCCCCTCGCGAAAAAACCGGAAACGAAAGGATCTGAAGACATGCCGAAGATACTGGGAATCGACCTCGGGACGACCAACTCCTGCATGGCTGTGATGGAGGGGGGCGAGCCCGTGGTTTTGGAAAACTCGGAAGGATCGCGGACGACGCCGTCGGTGGTGGCGTTCGCCAAGGGTGGAGAGCGGCTGGTGGGTCAGGCAGCCAAACGGCAGGCGGTGACGAACTCAAGGAACACTGTCTTTTCGGCGAAGCGCCTGATCGGCCGCAAGTTCAGCGAACTTACCGAAGACGACAAACATCTGCCTTACCGGATCGTGGAAGCCGCGAACGGGGACGCCCATGTCGAGGTGGAGGTGGACGGGGAGAAGAAGGTGTTTTCGCCGCAGGAGATTTCGGCGATGGTGCTTGGCAAGCTCAAGGCCGACGCCGAATCGAAACTGGGCGAGAAGATCGAGGAGGCCGTCATCACGGTGCCGGCCTACTTCAACGACTCGCAGCGCAACGCCACCAAGGCGGCGGGCGAGATTGCGGGGCTCAAGGTGCGGCGCATCATCAACGAGCCCACCGCGGCCTCGCTGGCATACGGCCTCGACAAGAAGTCGGACGAGAAGATCGCGGTCTACGACCTCGGAGGCGGAACATTCGACATCTCGGTTCTCGAAATCGGGGAGGGGGTTTTCGAAGTGCTCTCCACCGACGGCGACACGCAACTCGGCGGCGACGACTGGGACAAGGCCTTGATCGACTGGATCGTGGCCGAGTTCAAGGAGAAGGAGGGCATCGATCTCCGCAAGCAACCCGACGCCCTGCAACGGATCAAGGAGGAGTCCGAGAAGGCCAAGATCGCCTTGAGTTCCTCCTCCACCTATGAGATCAACCTCCCGTTCATCACGGCCGACCAGACCGGGCCGAAGCACATCCAGATCCAGGTGTCGCGCGCCAGGCTGGAGCAGCTCACCGAGCACCTGCTCGACCGGACCAGGGGGCCGGTGCGAAGCTGTTTGAAGGAAGCGGAACTCGGCACGAGCGACATTGACGAGCTGGTGCTGGTGGGCGGCATGACGCGCATGCCGCGGGTGCAGGAGCTCGCGAAGGAACTGGCCGGGAAGGAACCGCACAAGGGTGTCAACCCCGATGAGGTGGTCGCCATTGGCGCCGCCATCCAGGGGGGTGTCCTGCAGGGGGACGTGAAGGACGTGGTGTTGCTGGACGTGACGCCGCTGACCCTTGCGATTGAGACCGAGGGGAGCCGGGCCACCGCGATGATCGAGCGGAATACGACCATTCCGGTGAAGCGATCGCAGATTTTTTCGACGGCGGCGGACAACCAGCCGGCGGTGGATATTCGGATCTGCCAGGGCGAGCGCCCGATGTTTTCGGACAACAAGCTGCTGGGCAACTTCCGGCTGGACGGGATCGAGCCGGCGCCGCGCGGGATGCCGCAGATCGAAGTGACCTTCGATATCGACGCCAACGGAATCCTGCACGTGACCGCCAAGGACAAGAAAACCAACAAGGAACAGAAGATCTCGATCGAGGGATCGAGCGGTCTCAGCGAGGAGGAGATCGAAAAGGCCAAGCGCGACGCCGAGGCTCACGCCGAGGAAGACCGCCGGCGGGCCGGGGAGATCGACGAAAAGAACAAGGCCGAACACCTCGCCTACGAGGTCGAAAAACAGCTCAAGGAACTGGGCGACAAGGCCCCCGGGGAACTCAAAAGCGGACTCGAAGAGAAGGTCAAGGCGGTCCGCGAGGCGCTCAAGGCCGACGACATCGAGGCAGTGCGCAGGTCCTCGAAGGAACTCGAAACCGCCTTGACGGAACTCCTGAACGCCGTGCAGCAGGCCGCGCAGGCCGCGGGCGGGGGGGCGGCCCCGGAGCCCGGACCGGCGCCTGCGGAAGGCGAAGGCGAAGAGCCCAGATCCGCGAAGGGCAAGGTGGTCGACGCCGAAGTGGTCGACGCCGAGAAATAGAATCTCTCAGCTTCCCGCCCCGCCTCTTCCGGAAGGGGGCGGGGCGGCTGAGACAAACCAAACCAACAGCAAACACAAACAACAAGACGACCCACCATGGCTAGTATCAAACCACTCGGTCAGCGCGTGCTCGTGAAGCGCCTCGAAGCTGAAGAAAAGAGCGCCGGCGGCATCGTGCTTCCCGACACCGCTCAGGAGAAGCCGCAGGAAGCCGAGGTCATTTCCCTCGGCACCGGCGGAAAGGATGAGAACGGCAACGAAATCACCTTCACGGTGAAGAAAGGCGACAAGGTTCTCATCTCGAAGTACGGCGGGACGGACGTGAAGGTGGACGGAGAGGATCTCCTGATCATCTCGGAGTCCGACATCCTCGGCGTGATCGAGGGATGATTCCGCCACGCCCGCTCGAACTGGTCCCCGGCGATGCCGGAAGTTGAGCAGGGAGGGCGGGCGGAATGACGATAATCAACGAAACTACCAACAACAGAAAAGAAGAAGATGGCTGCAAAGCAACTGCAATTCAATGAGGCCGCGCGGCAGTCCCTGCTGCGCGGGGTGGAACGGCTCGCGTGTGCCGTGAAGGCGACCCTCGGGCCGGCCGGACGCAACGTGATCCTCGACAAGAAGTTCGGTTCTCCCACCATCACCAAGGACGGTGTGACGGTGGCGAAGGAGATCGAACTCGAGGATCCGTATGAGAACATGGGCGCCCAGCTGATTCGGGAGGTTTCGAGCAAGACCTCCGACGTGGCGGGCGACGGGACCACCACCGCGACGGTCCTGGCGGAGGCCATTTACCGCGAGGGCCTGCGCAACGTCACGGCCGGGGCGAATTCGATCAGCCTGCAGCGGGGGATTCTGAAAGCCTGCGAGGCGATCGTTGCAAAGCTGGCCGAGATTTCGAAGGAGGTCTCCGACAGCAAGGAAATCGCGCAGGTGGCGACGGTCTCGGCGAACTGGGACGAGGAGATCGGCAACATCATCGCGGAAGCGATGGACAAGGTGGGCAAGGACGGCACGATCACGGTCGAGGAGGCGAAGGGCATCGAAACCACCCTGGAAGTGGTGGAGGGGATGCAGTTCGACAAGGGCTACCTCTCGCCGTATTTCGTGACGGACGCCGAGAGCATGGAGAGTGTTCTCGAGAATGCCTATCTTCTCATTCACGAGAAGAAGATCTCGAACCTGAAGGACATGCTTCCGTTGCTCGAGAAGGTGGCCAAGACCGGCCGTCCGCTCCTGATCATCGCGGAAGACGTCGAGGGCGAAGCCCTGGCGACCCTTGTGGTCAACAAGCTGCGCGGCACCCTGAACGTGGCGGCCGTGAAGGCCCCCGGGTTCGGCGACCGCCGCAAGGCGATGCTCGAGGACATCGCGATCCTCACCGGCGGCCGCTGCGTGACCGAAGATCTCGGGATCAAGCTCGAGAACATCGAAATCAGCGACCTCGGGGAGGCCAAGCGCGTCACCATCACGAAGGAAAACACCACCATCGTGGAAGGCGGCGGCGGGAGCGAAGCCATCTCGGGTCGCGTCAACCAGATCCGCAAGCAGATCGAGGAAACCACCTCGGACTATGATCGCGAGAAGCTGCAGGAACGCCTCGCGAAGCTGGCCGGCGGAGTGGCCGTCATCAATGTCGGCGCCGCCACCGAAACCGAGATGAAGGAGAAGAAGGCCCGGGTGGAAGACGCCCTCCACGCCACGCGCGCGGCGGTCGAGGAGGGCATCGTGCCCGGCGGCGGCGTGGCCCTGATCCGGGCGCAGGTGGCCCTCGACGGGCTGACGCTCGAAGGCGACGAGGCGACCGGCGCCGGTCTGGTGCGCAGCGCGGTGGAAGCGCCGCTGCGCCAGTTGGCCGCCAACGCCGGCAAGGAAGGGGCCCTGATCGTCGAGCACGTCAAGAACTCGAAGGGCAGCGAAGGCTACGACGTCTCCAAGGACGCATACGTCGACCTCATGAAGGGCGGCGTGGTGGATCCCACCAAGGTGGCCCGGACGGCGTTGCAGAATGCCGCTTCGATCGCGGGTCTCCTCCTCACCACGGAGGCCATCGTGACCGAGATCCCGGAGAAGGAGAAACCCGAGATCCCTGGCGGGCACGGGCCCGACATGGGCATGATGTGACGCTTCCGCCGAACGGATGAAACGGAATGCCGGGTGGGCGGCCACCCGGCATTTTTCGTGTTACTTCTTCCATGAGTAGACGTTGTCGCGGTTTACATCGGCGGTTTGGTCGCCGAGGGCGTACTGGCCGTCCTTGCCGGTGGACCATGCCACGGCGAGGCGGCCGTAGAGGGGCTTGTTGGTAATGGGGTCGCTGAGGACCTCATCGGTGGACGTCCCCTGGCCGTATCCGAGGGTGTCCAGCATGACGAAGTAATGGCGGTTTTCGGCGGCGTTTCCGGTCACCTTTTTCCAGGGATCAAAGAGCTCGGCGGAGTCGCTGCTGTAGTAGATCCCGTTGAAGGCGCGGGCTGAAGAAGCGCCGCTGGCTTCCCTCGTGGTGAAGTAGCGGGTCTTTCTTGGATTTGCGTCCTCGTCGAACCCGAGGAGAATGTCCATCAGTTCGTTGTCGGTCCGGACTCCGGGGGGGGTATCGGCGGCCGCGATCTCGGGAAGCGCGTTGTAATCGTCGTAGTAGGACTGAATCGCAATCACGAGATTCGTGCAGTCGTTCTGGGCGGTGACTTTCTTGGCGTGGTTGATGGCGGCCATTCCGACGCCGAATCCCATCGCCGCCAACACGACAATGATGGCGATGACCACGAGCAGTTCGATGAGGGTGAAGCCGGAACGGCTGGAGGAGAACAATTTCTGATTTTTCATGACTGGTTCGGGAGTTCGAGTTGGTGGAAGCAGACTGCCGCTTGCGGGCGCGCTTGGCAACCATGGCTTCAGAGGTTATATTACATTGTGCATACGAGAATGACCCGCGAATATCCGGCTTGCAACAAAAATCTTGCCCCCGGATGGGGATGGGAGCGTCTGCGTGACGCACGGGATTCCGATTGCCGGCCGGCGAGGGAGGTTCCAGAGTCGGCTCGTGGCGGAGCCTGACGGTTTGCGGGAGAGATTGCTCGGGATGATGCGGGAACCGGGATTCCGGCCTCGCAACAAGGGAGAACTCTCCCGCGATCTGGAACTGCGGCCCGGTCAGCGCGCGGCTTTGCGAGCCGAACTGGCCCGCATGGAGCGGGAGGGGGTGATCGTGCGAGGCAGGAAGGGGCGCTACAAGCTCCGCGAAAACGACCGGGATCTCCTTGTCGGGACGTTGCGCTTTCAGCCGCGGGGTGACGCATGGTTCTATCCGGATCCTCGGGACGAAGCCAACCGGGCCGGCGGGATCGATCTGGATCGATTCCGGCGCGTCTACGTGCCGGCCCGCAAGTCCTCAGTGGCATTGGACGGCGACCGGGTGGCGTTGCGGATTGAGCGTTCGGGGCCGCCGCGAGGGCGGCGGCGGGGGGGGCGGCGATCGGCCATTCCGGCCGACGAGGCGGCGGACGAGCAGGCCGCCGGGCGGGTGGAACGCATCCTGGCGCGGCAAAGCGGGGTGGTGGTGGGGACATACATGGAAGGGCGCGGGTTTTCCTACGTGCAGCCCGACGACCCGGTCCTTCCTCCGACGATTGAACTGGAGGAGTCCGGAGAGGCCCGCCGCGGTCAGAAGGTGGCGGTGGAACTGCTTGAGTGGGACAGCCGCGATGTGGCGCCGCGAGGCCGGGTGGCCGAAGTGCTCGGCTGGCCCGGCGAACCGGGGGTGGACATCCTTGGAATCATCCGTCGGCACGGGCTGCGGACCGCCTTTTCCGAGGACGTGCTCGAGGCGGCCCGCGCTGCTCCGAAGCATGTCGCCCCCGGCGAGATCGAGGGCCGGGTCGATTGGCGCGACCGGCTCGTGGTGACGATCGACCCTCCCGACGCCATGGACCACGACGATGCGATCTGCGTGCGAAGACACGAGGACGGTTGGGAACTGGCGGTCCACATTGCGGACGTCGCGCATTACGTGAAGCCGGGGAAGCCCCTTGACCGGGAGGCGCGGGAGCGCGGGAACTCGACTTACCTCGTGGACCGGGTGCTTCCGATGTTGCCGCCGGAACTGAGCAACGGGATCTGCTCGCTGGTCCCGCATGAAGACCGGCTCACCTGCTGCGCGGTGTTGCGGATCAATGCCGCGGGGAAGGTGACCGGAGCGCGGTTCGAAAAGGCCGTCATCCGGAGCGGGGCCCGCCTCAACTACGACGAAGTGCAGGAGATGATCGAGAGCGCGGCCGGCGCCCCGGACGACCCGGCCGACGGAATCGCCGGGATGCTGGCGGAGGCTTGGAAGCTGGCCGCGCTCCTGCGGCGGGGCCGGTTTCAACAGGGAGCGCTCGATCTCGAGTTCCCCGAAATACGCGTCGAGGTGGACGACCTCGGCCGCCCCACCGGCTACCGGCGCGAAGAATACAACGAAAGCCACCAGTTGATCGAAGAATGCATGCTGGCGGCCAATGAGGCCGTGGCGCGCGCGGTGCGGAACGCCGGCCGGCCCGCCATCTACCGCGTGCACGAAGACCCGGAACCCGACCGCCTCGCCGAGTTCGCCGAGTTGGCCCGCAGCCACGGATACGCCCCCGGCGACCTCTCGAACCGCCGCCACATCCAGGAACTCCTCGACGAAGCCCGCGGCCGCCCGGAAGAGCACGCCATCAAGGTCGGCCTCCTGAAAAGCCTCAAGCGCGCCGCATACCGCGAGGAGCCGCTCGGCCACTACGGGCTCGCCAAGGGCGACTACTGCCACTTCACGAGCCCCATCCGGCGCTACGCCGACCTCGTGATGCACCGCGCCCTCGAGCCGCTCCTTGCCAACCCGCCGCCCGAACTCGACCGCCTGCCGCACGTCGCCAAGTGCGCCGAAATCGCGGACCACATTTCGACCACCGAGCGCACCAGCGCCAGCGCCGAAACCGAGTCCCAGCGGCTGAAGCTCCTCGAGTGGCTGCAGCGCACGGCGCGCGACCCGCATCCGCCCGTCTTCGAAGCCGTCATCACGGAGGTCCGCCGCATCGGATTGGTGGTCGAGGCGATGGACATCCTGCAGAAGGGGCTGATCAAGCGCGAGGACCTCCCGGCCGGACGCTGGGATTTCGATGCCCACCGCCAGCGCTACACCGGGTGGGGCGGCGAGGAACTCGCGCTCGGCGAGGTGCGGCGCGTCGTGGTGGCCCGCGTCGACATCGAAAACCAGTTCATCGATTTCCGGATCATCTGACGGAAAGCCACGCGGCCGCCCCGTTGGACAGACCGATTCGTGTGCATTCTTCCTTTCCCTCCGCCGCAATTCTGCTCAAGTGCGATGGTCGAGACCAAAGCGATGAGCATTCCAATGGAAGACAACTTCGAGGACATCCTCGGAAAGGCGATGCGGGGAACCGGAATCGATGTCGAGCAACTCTCCTTCATGACGGGCGTCGAGACCGACACCATCGCCATGCTCATGACGGGTGAACTCGACGAGAGCGCTCTCGTGCAACTGGCCGGCCCGCTGGGGCTCGACGGGGCGACGCTGCTCGAGCGGGCCCGCGAAGCATGGCGGCCGGCGCCCGTCGAGATCGAGGGCCTGCGGCAGTTCAACACCCCCTATGGCGAGATGCGCGTGAACGCCTACCTCGTGTGGGACCCCTCCTCGCGGGAGGCCGCGCTCTTCGACACGGGGACGGATGCCTCGGCGCCTTTGGCACTGGTCGACGAACTCGGTCTCGACCTGACGGCGCTTTTCCTGACCCACACCCACCTCGACCACATCATGGACCGGCAGCGGGTTGCGGCGCGGCGGCCGGACCTTTCGGTGCGGGTGAACGCCCTCGAACCGGTCGACGGGGCGGAACGCTTCCTTGCCGGCGAGGCCTTCATGATCGGGACGCTGCGGGTTTCGACCCGCCTTACCAAGGGCCACTCGCCGGGAGGCACGACCTTTGCGGTGCACGGATTGGACCGGCCGGTGGCGATTGCGGGCGACGCTCTTTTCGCGCAGTCGATGGGGGGGGGGATGGTCTCCTACCACGATGCGCTCGCCACGAACCGGAGCGAGGTTTTCACCCTTCCCGACGACACGGTGGTCTGCCCCGGCCACGGCCCAATGACCTCCGTGACCGAAGAGAAAGCTCACAACCCCTTCTTCCCGGAATTCAAATGACCCACCCCGCCGGAACCGTGAAACCGAGAATTGCTTTCGTTGGAGTGGGCCGCATGGGCGCCAACATGGCCCGCCGTCTCAAGCGCGATCACGAATGCTGGTTCTCGGCCGCCCACCCCGCCAAGGACTCCGGCCTCGCGGCCGCCCTTGCCGAGGAGGAGGGACTCCTGCTCCCGGTCAACGCCGCCACGCGCGCCCAGTACGAGCGCATGGTGGCGGCGGGCCCGGGCGGACTCGACAAGTCCGGCATCGCCGAGTTGACCTTTCCCGGGCGCCATCAGGGGGCGGCGGGTTCCTGACCGCGATTGGCTGGTTGACAGCCCAAGCGCGATTGCTAAGGTGCGCGCTCTTCGCGCCGGGGGTGGGTCCCCGGCCGCCCTTAACCACACGATCTTGACCACCACGATGGCTACCGTAAAACGCAAGGCGGCACGCAAGGCGGCCCGCACCTCGAAAGCTCGCAAGTCAACCCGCAAGGCCGCGTCTCGAAAAGGCGCCGGCAAAAACGTCTACTTCTTCGGCGACGGCAAGGCGGACGGCAGCGCCGCGCAGCGCGCCCTCCTCGGCGGCAAGGGCGCCAACCTCGCCGAGATGAGCCGCATCGGTCTGCCGGTCCCGGCAGGCTTCACCATCACCACCGAAGTTTGCACCCATTTCTACGCCCACAAGCACAGGTATCCCGACACCCTCGAAGCGGAGGTCGAGGCCAACCTCGCCAAGGTCGAAGCAACCATGGGCAAACGGTTCGGCGACCTCGAAAACCCCCTCCTCGTCTCGGTGCTCTCCGTGGCGCGGGACTCGATGCCGGGCATGATGGACACCATCCTGAATCTCGGCATCAACGATGAAGTCGTGCGGGCCCTCGCCGAGACGACCGGACACCCGAGATTCGCGTGGGACAGCTACCGCCGCTTCCTCCAGATGTACGGGGACGTCGTGATGGGCGTGGAAATGACGGCCGAGGAACACCACGACCCCTTCGAGGCCATCCTCGACGAACTCAAGGCCCGGCGCGGCACAAGGGACGATACAAAACTGAACGTCGAGGACCTCCAGGAGGTCGTGGAGCGCTTCAAGCAGCTGATCAAGGAACGGACCGGCCGCCATTTCCCGCAGGACCCCCGGGACCAGCTTTGGGGAGCGATCGGGGCGGTCTTCCGCTCATGGAACAACGACCGTGCCAGAGTCTACCGCCGCAAATACGGGATCCCGGCCGAGTGGGGGACCGCGGTCAACGTGCAGGCCATGGTCTTCGGCAACACCGGCAGACGCTCCGGGACCGGGGTGGCCTTCACGCGCGACCCCGCCAGCGGCGAGAACGTCTTCTACGGCGAGTACCTGATCGACGCCCAGGGCGAGGACGTGGTGGCCGGCGTGCGGACCCCCCGCCCGGTGGCCCGCATGGCCAAGGACCTCCCGAAACCCTACGCCGAACTCCTCAAGGTGCGCAGCAAACTCGAGAAGCACTTCCGCGACGTCCAGGACCTCGAGTTCACCGTCGAGAATGACAAACTTTACATCCTCCAGACCCGCAACGGGAAACGCACCGGGTTCGCCGCCGTCAACATCGCGGTCGACATGGTGAACGAGCGCCTCATCAGGAAGGAGGATGCCATCAGGCGCATCCCGGCCGAAGACCTTGGCCACCTCCTGGCGCCGATCTTCGACACCTCCGCCGAGAAAAAGGCCTCCCGGATGGCGAAGGGGCTCCCGGCCGGCCCGGGCGCCGCCTCGGGGCACATCGCCTTTCATGCCGCCGACGCCGTGAAAGCCGCCGCCAAGGGAAAACCCGTCATCCTGGTCCGTATCGAGACCTCCCCCGAGGACCTTCGCGGCATGATCGCCGCCGAGGGCATCCTGACATCCCGGGGCGGGGTCTCCTCGCACGCCGCCCTCGTCGCCCGCCAGATGGGCAAAATCTGCGTGTGCGGCGCCTCCGGCGTGGAGATCGACTACGCCACCAAGACCGTTTCGGCGGACGGCCTCACCCTCCACGAGGACGACTATATCTCCATCAACGGAACCACCGGCCAGATCTACGCCGGCCAGATCGAAACCGCTCCTTCGCAGGTCGTGCAGGCTCTGATCGAAGGAAAGGCGGCCTCCAAACGCAGCGCCACCTACAAGAAGTTCCAGCAACTCATCACATGGGCCGACAAGATCCGCAAACTCGGAGTGCGGACCAATGCCGACACGCCAAATCAGGTCCGGAACGCCGTCGCCTTCGGGGCGGAGGGGATCGGCCTGACGCGCACCGAACACATGTTCTTCGAAGGCGACCGCATCGATGCGGTGCGACAGATGATCCTCGCCGAGGACGAAGAGGCCCGGCGGGCCGCCCTCCAGAAACTCCTGCCCTACCAGCGCGAGGATTTCAGCGGCATCTTCGAAGCCCTCGACGGGCGTCCCGGCACGATCCGCCTCCTCGATCCGCCCCTCCACGAGTTCCTCCCACAGACGAAGGAACAGCAACTGAACCTCTCCAAGAAACTCAAGATGCCGGTCGAGGCCATCATGCGCCGGGTGGACGAGTTGCACGAGTTCAACCCCATGCTTGGCCACCGCGGTTGCCGCCTTGGCGTCGTCTATCCCGAGATCACCGAGATGCAGGCGCGCGCCATCTTCGAGGCCGCCGCCGATGTGCAGGCCCGCACCGGCAAGAAGGTGAGACCGGAAATCATGGTCCCTTTGGTCGCCTTCGCGCAGGAACTCCGCCTCCAGAAGGAAGTCATCGATCGCGTCGCCAAGGAGGTCAAAGCCGAAACCGGGGAACGCATCGCCTATGAGGTCGGAACCATGATCGAAATCCCCCGGGCCGCCCTGACCGCCGATGAAATCGCGCAATACGCCGCCTTCTTCTCGTTCGGAACCAACGACCTGACCCAGACCGGGCTGGGCATGAGCCGCGACGACTCCGGCGCCTTCCTCCCCTATTACCAGGAAGAGGAAATCGTCCCCGAAAACCCCTTCGCCTCTCTCGACCAGGCCGGCGTCGGGCAGTTGGTCACCATGGGCGTCGAGAAGGGACGCCAGACCGTGCCTTCGCTCAAGGTGGGCATCTGCGGCGAGCACGGCGGAGACCCCGAGTCGGTCAAGTTCTGCCATCGGGCGGGATTGAACTACGTGTCCTGCTCGCCGTTCCGAATCCCGATTGCAAAACTCGCCGCGGCTCAGGCTTCCCTTGCTGAAAAAGGTTGACCCGCAGTTCTCACCGCCTGCCTGCCGCCGCTTGCGGCAGTCCGCGCTGGCGCCGCTCCGCCTGCCCCGGCCTTGAGCGGGGTGTCTCGCCCAGCGCGGCGGCCGCGGCGGCGGCGCGCCTTGCCGGCACGAGCCTCGCAGCGCCTCGCGAGGAAGTCTGGTGAGTTGAAAAGCCGGTCCGACCCGGCGATTCCAGCAGCCAGCCGGGCGCGGAGCCCCGCCCGCCCATCCACCGCGCCCGCCGGGGACCGAGCAAGCCGGCCCGATCCCCAAAGCCGCGCCCGATCCGTCGACCCGGAGAGTCCGGGACGCTCCCCCAAGCGGGGCCCGGAAGACCCCCAAGGTCGATTTCCGTTCAAAAAAATAAAAAAAGATTGAAATTTTAGTTCAGGTCCATTAAAAGCCTGCAAGAAATGAGATTCAGTGCGTCAAGACTATCAACAACTCGTGGCATGATGTCTTGGCTGATTGAGAAGAGCGCGGCCGGGATCGGGGGGAGGAGTTAGCAAGCCCATGAGCAGCGTGCAACAGATGGCGCCACCTCCGCAACAGCCCCCGGCGTTGCCGGCGGCGCGGCAGTTGAGGGTTTTCCAACCCGGGATGAGCGGGCTGGACATCCTGACCGTGGCATTTGAGGCCTGCGAAGGGCGGGGGGTCTCCGATATCCAGTTCCGCTCGCGGCGTCCGATCTACATCGAGACGAACCATGGGATGGAGTGTCTCGATTTTCTGGGCTTCCTTTCGGACCGGGACGTCCTCGAGGTCTACAAGGAACTGGTCCGCCGCCAGGAGGAGTCGGGACATGGTTTCGGCGCCGGCGACCTCCAGCAGCGGCAGGAGGACAAGGTGGCGCGCGCCCTGCAACGCTTCCAGGAAGCCAGAGTCGACGACTTCTCGTCCGATGGCATTCCGTTTGCCAACAACCGGAAAATCTCGGGCCGCCTCCGTATCCAAGCCCATCTCTCGGCCTCCGGGCTGGGCGTCACATGCCGCATCCTGAACGACGGCATTCCTCCCTTGGATCGCCTCGGGATCGATCCCGACACCGCCGAATCGCTGCGCCGGGCGGTGCGGCGGCGGGCGGGCCTTGGGCTTGTCACGGGCCCCACCGGCTCGGGGAAATCCACCACCCTCGCGGCTCTCATCGACTGGCTCCGGCAGACCGAGCCCAAGCACATCGTGACCATCGAGGATCCGGTCGAGTACCGCTACATGTCGGACATGGAGCACCCCAACTATCCCGGGCACCGTGTCATGTCCCCGAGCATCATCACGCAACAGGAAGTCGGACGCGACGTGGCGAGCTACCGGCAGGGCCTCAAGGACGTTCTGCGGAAGGCGCCCCACGTCATCCTCCTCGGCGAGATCCGGGACCGGGACGCGATGGACACCTGCCTCGAAGCCGCCCAGACCGGTCACCTCGTCCTCTCGACGCTGCACACCACCGGGGCGGTCAAGACGATGGGCCGCATCCTCGAGATGTATCCCCACGAGAAGTACGACGCCATTCTGAGCCGGCTCAGCGAGATGCTGCTCTTCATTCACTCCCAGGGTCTCATGAAGGGCCTCACCGGCAACCGTGTCCTGACCTACGAGTTCCTGCAGAACAACGACGACGCGGTGGCAAGCGCCATCGGGAACTACTCCTCCGGCGCCAACTCCCTCGAGGACGTCATCCGGCGGGCCGGCAACGTCGCGTGGGACGACAACCTCGTCAACCTCCTCAACCGGGGCCTCATCTCCGAAGACACTTTTGAGAGCAATCGGATGAACCGCAACGATCAAGATGACATCTGAGCGGTGCGTGCGGTGCTCTCAAAAACCGTGCACAGCAATGTGCGCCATCAACCAAAACAGACAACGAAACCATGACACTGACACACACCCAGAACAACAAAGCGGCGAAGTCCGGTATGACCCTCATCGAATTGACGGTCGTCATCCTCGTGCTTCTCTCGCTTATCAGCATCCTCTTCGTCGGCGCCCGCGCCTGGAAGAGGGGTTCGGACCGCGCCGGATGTATCATGAACATCCGCAACGTCCAGCAAGGCATGCGTTCCTTCCAGAACATGTACGGTCATGAGGCCGGCGACACCGTTTCCGGTGCGCAGACCCTCATCATCGGCACCGACAAGTTCGTCGAGAAGACGCCCGAATGCCCCGGCGCGGGGACCTACACCATCGGCGGCGACAGCCTGCCGGCGGTTGGCACCCTTTACATGACCTGCTCGTTGTCGAGCTCCGACGACCACGTGCCGGACGCCTACGACGACTGGTAAAGACAAGCATCCGGGCGCCGGCGCCGGTGCAACCGGCAGCGGGCTTCCGGGCTTTTGACATTTCCTGACTCCGAGTGCCGGGTTGGCGGGGTTCCAACCCCCTCCAGCCCGGTCGGAGCGTTTCTCACCCTTACTGTCATGGACGCCCTGGTCCACCCTACGCAACTGTCTGTCTGGCAACGCTTTCTCCAGGCGCGCCGTCTGCACCGCGAGACGAGCCGCTCGAAGAACCCTGACTGGTACCGGTCAGCGCTTCTGCTTGATTGCCAGCTCCACCTGTTCGTGGAGGGCGACGAGATTGCGGACGCCCACATTTGCGACCGGCGCGGCCCGGAAGCCAAGTGGAGCAAGGTGACCCCGCCTCCCCTGAAACTCGAGGACGACGACGCGGAAGAGACCCTCAAGGAGTATATCACCAACCTCCGCGCCAAGCAGTTCTCCGGCAAGCCCCGTTCGCTCGGAGTGGTCCTCTTCCTCGCCGACGAGTTCGCGATCTCCGAACTGACCCGCGTCACGGAACCCCCGGAAGACCTCGGGGAACTCGGCAGGCGGCTCGTAGGCAATCCCCAGGAATTGCTCGAAGACCACAGCGTTTCGGGCGACGACTTCTCCTACCGGCTCGTCCCCTACCCGGGCGCCGCGCCCGGCCAGCTCTTCGGGGCGGCCATCACGATCGCCCGCAAGCACCAGGGCTACCTGCGGTTGTTCCGGCGGGTCGGCGAAGCGATGAATGTTCCGGTGCAGACGGCGGCCCTGAGCGCCCCGCTGGTGGCGCTGGGCGCCCTGCCGCGCCTCACGCCCGAGATTCCGGCGCAACCCTTCTGCGTATTCTTCTCCTATTCCACCTTCTCGGTTCTGGCGTTCTTTCGCCACGAGGGCGAGCTGGTCATGCTGCGTTCGGTCCGGCACCACGCCGGGGGAACCCCTCCCAACGTGGGGCGGATCATTCAAACCATGGCGGCGGCCCTCGAGCTGCCGGACCCGCTGGTTTTCGTGCTCTCCCTGTCGCAGGGACGCCAGGGGGAGATCGTGGCGGGGCTTCCGGACCTCCCGAACGCCTCCATCCTCGAGTGGCGTCAGAGCAACGAGTTCGACGCCGGGATCCCGCTCGAGTTCCAGAGCACGCAACCCGGAAAATCGACCGCCACCGATCCCACCGGCCTCGTGGCAACCAAGACCTTCCGGCAGTTCACGGAACGGCAATGGCTCCTGCAGGATTTCCTGCTTCCCGGCCCCGAAGAGGAGGAACTCTACCCCGGCCCGGTCGAAATGAAGGCCCTCCGCTACGGCGCCACCGCCTTCAAGATCGGCGCCGCCGCCCTTCTCCTCTACGCGGCATGGGGCGGCGTCCGGGCCTTCCAGATCCTGCGGGACCCCGCATGGCACAGCGGCTCGCAAGCGGTCTCGAACCGCGGCAACCAGGTCCTCCAGACCAAGATCGACTCCTATCAGAAATGGGACTCGTTCCTCGCCGACCGCTCCAAGGCGTGGGTCACGATGGAGCTTCTCAACCGCGTCTTCCCCAATCCCAAGGCCGTCCTGCTCAGCGAGGTGAACCACACGGTGCGCCCTGACGCCACCAAGGCCGAACAGAATGCCAGTCTCATCAAGGAATGGCGGATCACCGGTTACGTCAACGACGAGGCCCTCGACCACCTCACCATCATCAACACCCGGGAAGGCATCAACAAGGTGTTCGCGGAAGCCTGCCGGCACACCGGCGACGAATCGTTGCGCCCGGACCTGCCGAGCAGAAACCTCGTGGTGAACCTTCTGGCATCCGAAAACAAGGGATATGACCCCCAGAACGGGGAGCTGATGTCGTCCCAGTTTCCCTTCATCTTCAATCTGACCATCACGCAGCGGCTTTCGTCCGAGGACCCGCTTGCAGTTCCCGTCCTTGCAGCTCGATGAACCCGTATTTCAAAAAACCGATCCTGATATTCGGAGTGGTCGTCCCCATCTTCCTGATCGTGGTCCTGCTGGGCGTCGGCATCCACCTCCGCGGACGACTCGAGGAGAGCTTCAAGAACCGCAAGGAGCATTACGTCGAGTATCGCAAAGTCCAGGAGCGTCGCGAGGCCCTCGAGAAGCAAATCCGCGCCCAGGAACCTCACATGCAGCGCTGGATGAAGCTCTTCGACAAGGCGACCGCCAGCAACGTCAACGCCTACCTGAGCGACATCCAGAAAAAGTTCGACGGTCAGGAGTTCCAGCAGACCGCCTTCCGGCGGACCAGCTCGGCGGGCGCCATCGGAGGCGCCAGCCAGCAGTCGTCGACCCATATCCAGCTCGCGTTCCGCGGCACATACCGCGCCCTGCAAAACGCTTTCCTCGAACTCGAAACCCGCATGCCCCACCTCCAGCTCGACAGCCTCAGGCTGACCATGCACCCCAACAAGAAGGTCCTCATCGCGGACGTGAACTACACCGCCTGGCAGATCGAATGAGAACGCTCAGCACTCTCGTGACCGCGGCGAGCCTGCTTGCAGGGGCGTCCGGAGCGCCCGGGCCGATGCAGCCCCCGAAGGAACCGTCCCCCGGCGCCGCGGCCGAAACGGCCTCTCCCGAGGCCCCGGCGAGGCCCGTCTCCCCGGAAGGATCCGGCTTCTCGCCGGAGGCGACGCGCTTCCTCGCCGACGGGGTCGATGATTACCTTGCGGCCATGAGGTCGAGGCTTCGCATCAATTCCACCGGGCGCGGGCCGTTCGGTTTGCTTCAGGTGCCAACCGACGAGCCGTCGTTCGTGAAGCCGAAACGCCCGAAGGTGCGGGCCGCCACCCCCTTCGAAGATGTGATCGAGGCCATCCCGATCGCCGCGGTCTTCGCTTCTGAACAGGAGTTCATGGTCGACGCCACCATGTACCGCCAGGGGCAGGTGGTCTCCCTCGTGGCCGACGATCAGGAGATCAACGTGCGCATCGAGCGGGTCCGGTCCTCCG
>CAYPUM010000026.1:0-16699 GCA_964413545.1 uncultured Roseibacillus sp.
GGCGGAGCAAAAGGCTCGCTTTCGGCCGCGGGGGCCTCGGCCGGTTCTTCGGAGACCGGTTTGAAAGGGCTGCCGGGATCGCCGGCCGGAGTGAAGGGCGGCGGTTCGGAAGGGGGCGGCCCGAAGGGCGTGGTCTCGCCCCCGGCGGCCTCGGCGGGTTCCCCGGAGACCGGTTCAAAGGGGCTTTCGGGCGCGGCCTCGGCGGTGGGCGTGATCGGCGCAAAGATGGAATCGCCGGCTTTGAAAGCCGCCTCTTCCTCCTCGCCGGTGACGGAAGCCGGGGGGAGCGGGCCTTCCTGCCATGGCGCATCCCCGGGGCTCTCCGCGGAGACCGGCTCGGGCTCTTCCTCAGGCTCGTCCGGCCGGGCTTCCCGCTCGCTGATGGGGGTTTCCGCGCTTGGAGGGGCGGGTTCGGCGGGAGTTTCGCCCCCCCCCGGCGCGGGCGAGGAGACGGCCTCGAAGGGAGAAGGCGGGTATGGCAGGGCAGCGGACTCGGCGGCTTCCGCCGGTTCCTCTTCGGGTGGGAACGGCGGCTGTTCGGCGCGCGGGACGGCGGCGTCCCCTTCCATGGTTTCGATCTGTTCCTCGCGCTCGGCGGCAGATAGTGCGGCCGGGTCATGGGCGGATGTTTCCGCGGGGAACGCTTCCCCGGTTTCCTCGCCGGTCGCCGGAGCGGCGGCCACTTCCCGGTGTTGGCGGATGGCAAGCATGCCGCTGGAGTCGGCGAGGGCACGGGCGATGGCGAGTTCCGTCTCGCTGAGACGCCGATCGTCGGGCACCTCTTCCAGAGTGGCCGGGGGCGGTTCGGACGGGGCGGCGGCCCCCGATGCGGCGGATTCGAGGAGGTCTTCTCCGGCGTCCGCGGCGGGCTCTCGGTCGATCGGCTGTGCTTCGGCGAGAGCTTCGCCGGCGGCCGGTTCTTCGGCGGTTGGTTCTTCGGGGACGGGTTCCTCTTCGGGGGGAGCGGCGGGCTCTTCGAGTTCGGCGTCCATGTCCCCGGTCTCGGGAGGGATGCTGAAGCCGAGTTCTTCCCATGCATCGGAGGCCATCTTGAGCACGTCGCGAGCGTAGAGTTCTTTGGCGTCCCAATCGATTTGCGCGAGGATGGCCTCGGCATACTGACCGGCGCGCTCCTCGACGAGCCTGCGGGCTTCCTCCGCAGTGAGAGGCCTGAGCGAAACCTCGAACTCCTGGAGGCGATCGGCGAGCCCGCCCGGCAGGCGCGGCAGAAAGGCGGTCTCCCAGACATCGCCGTTGACGCTCAGAACAACCAGGGTGGCGCTGCTGCTCTGCGCCAGATTGGTGAGGAACGACCCCAATTCGAGAGCATCGGGGGGATGGGTCGAGAGCCCCTCGGTGTCGTCCACGATCAGGACGATCCGGGTCACCATGGAAAGAAGGCACAACAACCCGCCGAGGCGTTCGCCAGCCGCCGACTCCGTCATGTTCCGGAGATCGCCCCGAAAGACGGTCTCGAAGAGAAGCCGGGTGCGCTCGACATTGTCCGGCGCGGTAGTCGAAAACCGAAAGAGCAACTCGACCCAGTAGGAGGCCTCCCGGAGACTCGCGCCGCTCATCTGCGCCACCTCCGCCGCCAGCCGCGGACCGAGAATCTCGAAGTTCGACTTCGTCCAGTGGGCGGTCACGGCGCGGTCGTGATGGAAGTCGAACGTCTCGACCGGTTGCTCGCGCAGGGCCACCAGCGCGCCCTCGCGATCCTGGCATGGGACCTCGCCGGAACGCACCAAAGGTTCGAGCCCGAGGGCCATGATGCGGCGGGCCAGAAGATCAAGGTGCGTCAGGGTGGCGGAATCGGGCAGGGCGTTGCACAACGCCTGCAGGAGATACTCGAGGACGTGCGCGGCGTCGATGGTGCGCCCGCCGACGAGGTTGACCCGCACAAAGTGATGGGTCTCGCGCAGTTCCGCGGCGGCGCGTTGGAGGAGGGTGGTCTTGCCGAAGCCGGCGCGCGGCGCCCGGAGGAGAATCACGCGCCCGTCGTCGCCTTCCCGGAGGTCGAGCAGGCGCATCAAGCGGCGGAACGCGGCGCTGTTGACATCCGGGACAAGGCGCCTTGGAAATCGACCGAATACTTCGAAGCGGGAACTGAACGGATCAGCGGTGCTCATGGAAAATGCGGAGAGATGAGACTATGAACGCTGCAAGAGTGTCTGACAGAGGCCCGCCCGCGGCAAGCATGAAAGCCGTCAAGGTTCGGTCAGGCGATCGAAGGCCTCCTCGAAGCGGTTGCGCGCGCCATCGGGGTGGGCGTCGCGGGCGGCCTTGTATAGCTTGGCGCTGAAGTCGTCCTTGGGGTCCGAGAGGCGGCCCGAGAGCTCCACCGTGATCCAGCAATATCCATCCCGCGGATCGGAGAAGGCGTCCCAGCGCTTCTTGCCGGTCGTGTCCGGGATCATGATGTTCGGCGAGACGCCGACTTCGAGGGTTCCCGAGAGTTCCTCGCCGGGGCTGACCGCGATCGATCCCCGGACGACGAGGAGCGAGCGTTGCTCGAACTTGAGATCCTCGAGACGCATGCCGGAGCGATCAACCCGGAGGGCCCCTCGCACCGTGTCGAAGGTGGGCTTGCTGAAAAACGAGTCGCGCAGGGTGGTCTGCAGGTTCGAGAGGAAGAGGAAGTCCTCCATCTGTCCCTCGACGCCCTTGAAGTCGATGCGGACCGCGACCGACCGGGCCGGCCCCGGGTCGCACTCGATGCTGCCTCCCTCGCTCGAGATCTTGGCGTCGATGAGGCGCCCGAGCCCGGGACCCAGCAGGGAACTCAGCGGGATGCCGTCCGCCTGGAGCCATAGGAAGGCCGGTTGCCCGACTCTCACCGGGCCGTTGCTCCGGACCAGGATGTTGCCCCCGCCCCTGGCGGGATGCAGCCGCAGCGAGCGGAGCTCCACCCGGTCGCTCCCGAAGAGGGTGGTGCCACGATCGAGCAGGAACTCGTTCCAGCCCCGGATCGCAATCCGCCCACCATTGAGGAGCACCTGCATCGGGGCGCCGGGCGGACGCCGCAGGGTGACCTCGCTGCCATAGAGCCGGACCGGAGGATCACGCCGGTCCGACCAGCGGATCTCGAACTTCGGACAACGGTAGCGATCGTAGATGAAAGGGAAGGCCTCCTCGATGGCGGCCGGCGGGGATTCCGCGCGCGGCCATCCCAAGGTGAGGGTGCCGGACTGCGCCAGGAGTTCTTCGCCGCTCCATGTCTCACCGAACATGCTGCGCAATCGCAGCTCGGCCATGAGATTGGACAGCATCAGGTTCTTGAGGAACATGTTGCCGGGCCACTCGAAACGCGCCGCGCTGGCCCGGGCGCGGATGGGCGTGACGGACAGGTCTTCGAGGGCCACCTCGGCGCCGGTGGCACGACCCGCCCGCCGGCTCAGGTCTTCACGGAAGCTCCGGCTGTTGAAGCGCGCCACGAGGAGCAGGGCCCCCACCGCCAACGCCAGCAACACCACCACTCCGAGGATCACCATGACGATCCCGACCCGCCGATCGTGTCGCGCTCCCCGCTTGTGCGGCTGCACGCTTCTTCGCTTGCGGCGGCGGACCCGCACCACGCGCGAGCCGTCCGGGCGGGTGACGACTTCGGAATTGGCCTGATGGCGTTTTTCGCGCTCGCCCTTCTTCAAGCTCTCCATCATTTCATCGACGGAGTATTTGCGCTTGTGGGATCGGTCGGACGGCGGTGGCGACATGTGTTGAACAAGAGGCGGAGCGCGCCGGAGGGCGGCGGTTACCGGTTCCGGATAGCGCGGCCGGATGGGTCCTGCAACCTTACTGTGACGAGGATGATCAGGGCTTCCTTCCGGTAGGTGGCGGCCTCGCTCTTGAACAGGCGTCCCACCCACGGAAGATCGCCGAGAATCGGCACCTTGTCTTCGATCCTGGTCAACGCCCCGGTATGCAGGGCGCCCATGAGGACGGTTTCACCGTCGGCGATGGTGAGATTGGACTCGGCGCGAATGGTGCTGAAGACCGGCATCAGGATCTCGTTCGCGGCGATCTGCCCAAAGGCCCCTCCCCCGGTGAACGACGGGAGCCCTCCGTTGCCGACGTTTCCGAAATCCACTCCAAAACCGCCGGATCCTCCGGTGATCGGCGAGCCATAATTGATGAACCCGTCGAAACGCCGCACCACCGGCTTGAGGGCCACCTCGACGATGTTGCGGTCTTCGCCCACCTGGGGCAGCACCTCCAGCATGCAGCCCACCTTCGTGGTCTCGAACGCGGTGGGATGGGCCGGAGTGATCGGAACGGTCCCGCCCCCGCCGAGACGCTCCCCGGTAGCGGGATCGATGGCGCCTCCGAATCCCACCTGGTTGGGGATTTCCGGCGGTTCGTACTCGGTGGGGTAGATGAACTCGCGCACCGACTCGATGTTGGCGGTCTGGCCGGGCCGGGTCACCACCGACTTCTTCGTCAGGAGGTCGATCCCCTTGTGCTGGTCGACGCCCCGCATCATGATGGTCACCGCCTTGTCGTTGATGACGCCGAGCAGGGAGATGATCCCCGGGGCCCGGTTGTCCTCGGGGCTCAGGGAGCCCGTTCCCGGGAAGAAGTTCACCACCGCCCCCCCGCCAAGGGAAGTTCCCGACGACGACACCGAGGGGGGTTGCAGATCCTGCCGGTTGATGGCGGCGTCGATCGTGTTCGGCGAGAAGGCGGCATTTCCGCTGCGCAGGCCCGAGGTGACGGGGTTGCCCCCCTCCCCGCGCGGCACGTCACCGAGCGGGGTGCCGTTGCCAACGGTCCCACCGCCAAGGAAGAGGTTGCTGGTGGCGAGGTTGTGATTCCCGGTGGTCCAGTCAAACCCCAGTTCCTCGAGAGTGTTCTGGGAGGTATTCACGAGGCGCACCTCGATGACGACCGCGAGCGGTTGCTCCTCGGTCATGGCTTCCACGATCTGGTCGATGAGATCCAGGTTGGCACTGGTATTGCGCGCCGTGAGGGTGCTGGTGGATGGCGAGAACACCGCACTGGCGCCCGGCGGGAACGACACCCCGCTGTCCTTGAGGAATTGTCCGGCCGTCAGCCGCTCGGTCAGCAGGCGTCCTTCTTCCTCCGGTTCGGAAAACGGATCGGTCGTTCCCCCTCCCGAAGGGAGCGCCTCGCGACTGAGGAAATCCGGCGGGACCACCCAGGTACGGGTCAGGATATCGTCGCCCACCGCGCCCGCCGGCCTGATCACGACCGCGAAGTCATCAATGCGAGACTGCGTCCTGGTGTTCTGGTTGACGTAGTCCAGCACCGTCCGGAGCGGCACGTTCTGCAGCTTCAGGGTGAAGCGCCGGTCGAGGATCTCGCGGTGCGCTCGGGATCGGCCGTCCCGAGTTCGATCACGAAGCTGATGCCGCGCCGCTCGTCATCCGGTTCGAGGGTGTCGAGCTGGATCGACTGCTGCCGGAGGAAATCGACGGCATCTTCGAGTCCCACCCGTTCGAAGTCGACCACCGGGACGATCAGGGTCTGCAGCTTTTCGCGGATCGAGGGGCCAAGCCGCTCCCCCTCCCCCGGCAGACCCGCCTCGCCCGGCACGAAGACCGGCCGGGGGACGGCCGTCTCCCACGCGGCGCCAACCTCCGTCAACATCGCGGCGCGGGTCTCGTCGCGGGCCGACTCGAAATACTCCTGGCGCCGTTTCGAGAGCCGCTCCATTCCCCGCCGCGCCGCGGTGTTCGCGGGGTCGATTCGCAGGACCTCCTCGTAGACCGCCCGGGCCCGGTCGTGCTCGCCGAGATCCTCGAAGCCCTCCGCCTCGTAAAGCAGCCGGCGGACTTCGTCGACGTCGCGGACGTGCTCCGGAGTCACGGCGGGGTTGTAGCGCAGCGGGTCGAGGATCTGCCCGCGCATTTGCCGGGCCGCGTCGTGATGCGGCGCCACCTCCAGCACCGTGTCGAGGAGTTGGCCCGCTTTCTCGACCTCACCGATCCTTGCGAGTTGCCGGGCGCGCTCGACGGCGGCCTTTGCAAGGCGCTCGGTGGCGGCGTCCCGCAGCTCCGCCGTCCGGAACCCGGCGGACAATCCCGCCCGCGCTTCGGTGTAAGCCTGCACCGCCTCCTCGTAGCGACTCTCGCGGTAAGCCTTGTCTCCAGCTTGCAGCAGCACTTCGGCCTCTTCGGCAAGCCTCGCCCGGCGCTCCGTCTCCCGCGCCGCCAACGAGGGCTCGGCCCGAGCCGGACCCGCCGCGCCGGCCACGAGCACCGCCACCACCGCCAACACGGCGGCGTTGCCCGGCACGAAATAACCCCGGCCACTCGTCGGCCGATGCGATGGGCGATCAGAGGCGATGGCGGAGCTTCTAACCGGATCGCACCCTGGCGTCAGCACAAAAATCCCGCCGCTACGGGATTTCCCGAGGCCCGCCGCTTACCCGCGAAACGGCAGATCAAGCTGCCGGGTGCGCGACGGGCGGCCGCGCCGCAGCAACCCCCGGCGCAGGACCCGGAGCCGCCTCCGGAGCATCCGCAGTTGCAGGCAGACATACCACTTCTTGATCCTCCATGCCAGAGTGTTCATGCGCACACATCCTACTCCCGGCCCGACCGGCGTCAAGCACGATCTCTTCAGAACTCCTTCGGGGCTCTCACGACGCGGTCCACGGCGTGCCTTGTGATGATATTGCCCTTGGCGCCGCGGCCCTTGACGCTGATTTCGCCGAAGCGGAACGGGCGGGTGACGTTGCGGAGGCGGAGGGCGGGCTTGAGATGCACGATCACGGTGTGCTCGGCGCTCTCCTCCTCGGAGTCGTGGGCGGCGAAGTAGAAGACGCGGGTTCCGGGCGTCCCCTTGCCGAGTTCGTAGATCTTGTCGCGGGTGACGCCGCCGACGCGGAAACGCTTGGCGAGGACCGGCCCCTCCTTGCCGTCGCGATAGATCATCGAATAGATCCGGTCGTTCTCCTTGCGGAAAACCGAGACGTGGACCGGCCGCTGTCCGACGAAGGCCTTCTCGGAAACCTTCACCACCCGCATCTTTCCATCCTGGGAAAACGCGATGAGGTCATCGAGCCGGGAACATTTCTCGATGGGGCGCTCCCTCCTCAGCCCCCAGCCGGCGAAGCCGTTCTTTTCGTCGAGGTAGAGGGTCTCGGTGGCGGCCGCCACCTGGCTGCGGTCCACCCGTTCGAACTCCGTCAACTCGGTGCGCCGCTCCCGTCCCTTGCCGTAGGATTTCTTCAGCCCCTCGAAGTAGCGGATCGCGTAACGCGTCAGGCTCTTCAGGTTGCGCTTCGTCTCGGCAAGGGCGTCTTCGAGGCCCTTGATCTCTTCCTCGGCGCGGAAGCTGTCGAATTTCGAGATGCGCTTGATCCGGATCTCGGTCAGGCGGATCAGGTCGTCGCGGGTGATCTCGCGCCGGAACCTCCGCTTGTAGGGGCGAAGCCCCTTGTCGATCGCCTCGATCACCGCCTCCCACGTCTCACAGTCCTCGATGTCGCGGTAGATGCGTTTCTCGATGAAGATCTTTTCGAGCGAGCTGAAGTGCCACCTCTCCTCGAGTTCCCCCAGCCGGATTTCGAGTTCCCTCTTCAACAGCTCCCTCGTCTGGAAGGCGGCACGCTTCAGGATCTCGCTCACCCCGAGGAACCGGGGCCTGCCGTCGGCCACCACGCAGGCGTTCACGGCGTGGCTGACCTCACAGTCGGTGAACGCGAAGAGGGCGTCGCGAACCGTTTCGGCGTCGCTCCCGGCGGGAAGATAAATCAAGATGTCGACCTGATCCGAGGTGTTGTCCTCCACCCGCGAGATCTTGATCTTGCCCTTCTCGCTGGCGCCCACGATCGAGTCCTTCAGGGAAGTGGTGGTGGCGCCGTAGGGGATCTCGGTGATCCGCAGCAGGTTCTTCTTTTCGACCTCGATACGGGCCCGCACCCGCACCCGGCCCCCGCGTTTGCCGTCGTTGTATTCGCCGGCATCCATGAGGCCGCCGGTCGGGAAGTCCGGCAGGATGGCGGCCTTCTCCTTGCGCAGATTGGCAATGCACCCGTCGATCAGCTCGATGAAGTTGTGCGGAAGCAGCTTGCAGGCCAGACCCACCGCGATCCCCTCCGTGCCGTGCGCCAGCAGCAGCGGAAACTTCATCGGCAGGGTCACGGGCTCCTTGTTGCGCCCGTCGTACGTCACCGTCCATTCCGTGATCTTCGGATTGAACGCGACCTCGAGGGCGAATTTCGTCAGGCGGGCCTCGATGTAACGCTCCGCCGCCGCCGGGTCGCCCGTCAGGGTGTTGCCCCAGTTCCCCTGGGGATCGATCATGAGTTCCTTCTGCCCCATGTTGACGAGGGCGTCCTTGATGGCCTGGTCGCCGTGGGGGTGGTAGTTCCCCATCGTCTCCCCCACGATCTTGGCCACCTTGTTGTAGCGTCCGTCCTCCATCTGCCGCATCGCGTGCAGGATCCGCCGCTGCACCGGCTTCAGGCCGTCCCCCAAATGCGGCACCGCCCGCTCGAGGATCACGTAACTCGCGTAGTCAAGGAAGTAGTCCGAATACATCCCGCCCAGACTGGCGTGCTCCGTCGTCTCACTCATCGCCTTCCGCTGCAAAAAAGTTAGGAATTCCTAATGACCAACGCAAGCGCGGAGGACGCCTCCGGCCGAAAATCTCCCGCCTCCCGCCCGACGGTCTCCAACTCCCCCCCGATCGCCAATCCCCCGGAAATCTCCCCATGGCTCGCCAACCCGCCCAAATGGTTAGGAATTTAGTTCTGTTAATCAACAAGTTATTGCAGAGTGCCCTGATATTTACGATGGCCAGATTGGAAAAATTATCAAAGTATCCCGTCCGGCCCCGCGGCGCACTCAACCACTCACGACCCGATGCTGAATTGGATTCGAACTCTCTTGTCGCCCCCCCGTTCCATTGGCGCCCCCCGCCTGATCCGTTCCTTCGGGCCGGGCGACCCGACCGCTTCGCCGTCGCGCCTGCCCTTCGACAATGGCGCGTGGCGGCTCGACTGCCACGAGCGGGAGTCGGTGAATCTTTTCAAGATCCGCGATATCGGGGTGCTCGACCGCCTCCTCACCTACCGGGCCGAGCTGCGCTCCGAGAACCTCGTTTCTCCGGCCTGCCTCGAGCTGCTGGCTCACATTCCGGGGCGGGGCGAGCTGAGGTCCAAGGGCTACCACCACGCCTTCCAGGGTGATCACGAATGGCGCTTCTTCGAGGTCTCCCTCCTCGTCGGCGGCCCCCATGCGCCGGATCTGCTCAAGCTCAACATCGCCTCCGAAGGACCGGGGACCATCTGGATCAGAAACGTGAAGCTCCTCGCCACGGAGGTCGAGTGACCCCCGGGGCCCGGTCCGCCCGGGGTCTGAGGCCTGCTCACTGGCGGGATGAACCGCCAGCCGCGTTGGCGGGCCATCGGGAATCAAGCGCGCCTCCTCCTCACACCTCGGCCCGGCTGACGTCCTCGCGGAGATTGTTGATGATGAATCCCTGCCGGTCGGGGCTGTTCTTGCCCATGTAGAAGGCGAGCATCTCCTTCACTCCCTTGCCCTCCTCCATGCGGACCGGATCAAGCCGCATCCCGGGTCCGATCATGATCTTGAACTCATCGGGAGAGATCTCGCCGAGCCCCTTGAAGCGGGTGATCTCGGCGTTTTTGCCGAGCTGGGCGAGGGCCTCGTCCTTTTCCGCCGCGTCGTAGCAATAGCGGGACTCCTTCTTGTTGCGGACCCGGAACAGGGGCGTCTGCAGAATGTGGAGATGCTCGCCGCGAATCACCTCGGGAAAGAACTGCAGAAAGAACGTCAGCAGCAAGAGCCGGATGTGCATCCCGTCCACGTCCGCGTCGGTCGCGATCACCACCCGGTTGTAACGCAGATCATCGAGGTGTTCCTCGATCCCGAGCGCCGCCTGCAGAAGCGCGAATTCCTCGTTCTCGTAAACCACCTTGCGGGTCAACCCGTAGGAGTTCAGCGGCTTCCCCCGCAAGGAGAACACCGCCTGCGTCTCGACACTCCGGCACTTCGTGATGGAACCGCTGGCGCTGTCGCCCTCCGTGATGAAGATCGTCGTCGCGGCGCGTTTCTTGTGCCGGGTGTTCCAGTGCACCCGGCAGTCGCGCAGCTTCCGGTTGTGCAGCTTCGCCTGGCGAGCCCGGTCCCGCGCCATCTTCTTGACCCCCTTGAGCTCCTTCCGCTCGCGTTCCGCCGCAAGGATGCGTTTCTGGATGGCCTCCGCGGTGGCGGAATGCTTGTGCAGGTGGTTGTCAAGCTGCTCGCGCAGGAAGTTGCCGATGAAACTGCGCACCGTCTCGCCTCCCGGCGCCATCTGGGTGCTGCCCAGCTTCGTCTTGGTCTGGCTCTCGAACACCGGCTCCTGGACGCGCACCGACACCGCCGCCTCGATCCCGGCCCGGATGTCCGCGGGGTCATACTGCTTCTTGTAAAACTCCCGCAGGACCTTCACCAGGGCCTCCCGGAAGGCGCCGAGGTGGGTCCCGCCCTGCGTGGTGTGCTGTCCGTTCACGAACGAGTAGTATTCCTCCCCGCTCCCCGGGGTGTGCACGAAGGCCACCTCGATGTCCGGCCCCTTGAGATGCACCGGCTCATACAGCGGCTCGTCCTCCATCTCCTCCCGCAGAAGATCCAGCAGCCCGCCCTTCGAACGAAACCGCTTCCCGTTGAACACCAGCGACAGCCCCGGATTAAGGTATGCATAGTAGCGGCACATCTTCTCCACGATCGCGGGCTTGAACCCCGCCGCCTCCGGGAAGATGCCGCGGTCGACCTCGAAGGCGAGCCGGGTCCCCGGCTTCGATCCCCCCGCCGCCCGCGGGCGCTTCATCTCCTCCACCACCTCCCCCCGGCTGAACTCGATCGCCTTGGTCTGCCCGTCCCGCCACGCCTGCACCTCGAAGAACCCGCTCAGGGCGTTCACGGCCTTGATGCCCACCCCGTTCAACCCCACCGACTTCTTGAACGCCTCGCTGTCGTACTTCGCACCCGTGTTGATGCGCGCCGCGCAGTCCATGAGTTTCCCGAGCGGAATGCCCCGCCCGAAATCCCGCACCTCGACCCGCCCCTCGGGGTCGATCTCGAGCCGGATCTCCCGTCCATGCCCCATCACGAACTCGTCCACCGCATTGTCGATGACCTCCTTCAGCAGCAGGTAAATCCCGTCATCCGGAGCACTCCCGTCCCCCAGCTTCCCGATATACATCCCCGGCCGCATCCGAATGTGCTCCTTCCAGTCGAGGCTCCGGATGTCGGCTTCCGTGTAACTCGCAGACATGGCAGATTTTTCTTAATTCTTCTTAACTATCGCCCCCTCGTCAAGCCCGGGACGATCGCTGGGACAAGAAGCGGCGGCGTCCCGGGGGATGCCGCCGCTCCTGGATTGCCTGCGGGAAAACCAACCCTCGAAGCCTGCCAAGGCTCCAAGGCCAAATCATCGCTCATGAAAACCGTTTCCAATCCTTTCGACCTGGAAATGTGCCGTCTTCAAGTGCGCCGCCCATGAACCACGTCCGCGGCCGGGAGGCAATCCCATACTCTGTAACAAAATCGCCCCCTTCTGCAGCGCGCCTGCGTTGGTCGCGGTCGACCAGTGGAACGATAAACCACAACTTGGACGGATTCAAGCGGGCCGCATTCCCCCCGCTTCGGTGAACGATTGCGGGCGATCCCGCCCCGGCCGGGGAGTGCGAGGGCGCCGCGCTTCATGCAACCGACGCCTCCCGCCGCGGCCGGATCAACCGCTCTGAGGCGAAGCCTCCCCCGTTCGATCGCCGCGCCCGGAACATCGCAAGCCGCGTCCGCCCGGCAGAGCGGGCTGACTCCCCCGCCCGCCGCGCTTACCAATCGGCGTTGTAGCCTCGCGTGTCGACGTGGGTGAACCGGCTGTAACGCCCGATGCCCCCGCGGAATCTGCCCTCCTCCCGGATGTGCCGCGCGGTTCGCGCCACCAGCGACGGCGAGGCGTGAAACTTCAAATCAAGGGCGTAGTTCTCCTTGTGATACGAGTTCGGTTTCGCGCCCGGACAGCGCGCGTTGTAAGCAGGCGAGCGGTAGGCCGAGGTCACATCCCGCACCGAACTTCCGAGGCGCCGCGCGATCTCGTCCGCCACACGCAGCGTTTGGCTCACATGCCGCCACATCGACCGCGGTGGCAGGGTGTTCCACACGCTTCCCTTGCGCTTGGCGTGACTCAGCACAACCTCCTGCACCGTGATGTGCTTCAGTCTCAGACTCGACAAATACCGGGCGTAAGCGTGCAACTCCCCTCCCTGGCGACGAACCCACTCCGGAGGCAGGGTGCTCGTGTCAATCAAACTCCCTCCGCTGAATCTCGACAACGCCTCGCAGGGACAGACACTCGCGAACAATCCCCCGGCGCTCAGAAGCGCTGTTCCCAAAAAACACCGGCGGCCAAGGCGCCTCTCATGGGAAACGGACGCAAAACCCCCCTTTCCTTTCGATGGCTGACAGGACATCCCCGCGAGGCTTTAGAATCCTCACGCCATGGCCAGTGGAAATTTCTTGTTACGCCAGGGACTTCGGCAGCCTTTCTCGATCTTCGCTTTTCAGCGGAATTTCTTTTCATTACAACGGCAGTTTGCAGGGAACATGGGGCTTACAGGACGGTTGCTTTATATAAATTAAATAAAAAGCAGTCAAGAATGTTTTACCGGATAAAGCAATTTTCCCGTATTTTTCGCGGACGGCATGCCGGGGCGGGGGATGTTTCTGCCTCCTTGGATGGGACGTGGCAGGTCTGCGCCGGGCTCGCAATCCCGCTTGCCGCGCCCCCGGCCCGTCCCCTAGAAGATTCCTCGGAGGGTATCGACCCATGGAATCCGACTCGCTGACGACCGCTCCCGGTTTGCGCGCCACCATTCACTTGGGCGCCAGTTCGGTCTCCATGCTGGTGGTGGAAGCGGACGCCACGAACCCGGGCGAGGCGGTGGAGTTCCTCGAACAGCCGCTTCCCGTGGCCCGGGACGTCTTCGGGCACGGGCGATTGGACTCCGCCACGACGGAACGAGCGGTCGAAATCCTCCTCGGATACCTTGAAAGCCTCGGCGAACTGGGGATCGGCCGCGAGCAGATCGTCCGCGCCGTCGCCTCCAACATCCTCTCCGAGGCCCGCAACAACGAGACCTTCCTCAACCGCATCAATATTGCCTGCGGTCTCGATGTCGAGATCCTCGACGACGGCGAAATGACCCGCCTCATCTATCTCAAGACGCGGCGGCGGCTGCGCGACACCCCCACCATGAGGAAGCGCACCACCATCCTCGTGCATGTCGGACCCGGCAACACCCGGGTCGTCCTCTTCAAGCGGGGCCGCATCAACCGTTACACCAGCTACCGGCTCGGCACCCACCGCACCCACGAGGCGGTCGAGGGAACCCGCGCCGACGGCGCCGTCCTGCTGCGCGTCATCCGCGAACACATCAGCGGCCAACTCGACCAGTTGCGGTTCGAATACGAGGACGAAACGATCGAAGACATCGTGGTGATCGGATACGAGGTGCAACTCCTTGCGCCCTTTCTCAGCAAACCCGGCGACACCCGCTGCCCGACCAAGACCCTCCGGAGCCTCCTGCAGGAAGCGGCCACTCTTTCCCTCGAGGAACGGGTCCGGCGCTATCAACTCGACTACCACACCGCGGAAGCCGTGATTCCGGCCCTTGAAATCAATCTCGCCATTGCGGAGTGCTTCGAGTTGAAGGGGCTCCGTATTCCGGACAGCGACTACGAGCGCGGTCTGTTGTTCGACCTTCCGATTTCGCCTTCGCTCGCCACCGGCTTTCAGGCCGAGGTGATCCGCTCGGCCAAGATCCTCGCGCAGAAGTTCAAGGTCGACGCCAAGCACTCGAGCCATGTTGCGTTTTTGGCGGGCCGCCTTTTCGAGGAGACCCGGGGCCTCCACCGGCTCTCGGATCACGACGCCCTCCTCCTCGACGTGGCCTCCATCCTTCACGAATGTGGCGGCTTCATCAGCCCCAAGGCCCACCACAAACACTCCCAATACATCATCGAGAACAGCGAGGTCTTCGGACTGGGCCGCCTCGATGTCGCGGTGGTCGCCCTTGCCGCCCGTTACCACCGCCAGTCCGGACCGAAATCATCCCACCCCGCATACGCCGCCCTCAGCCACGAGGACCGCATCCGAGTCGCGAAGATCGCCTCCCTCCTCCGGGTCGCCGACGCCCTCGACCGCTCCCATACCCAACGGGTCACGGACCTCTCCGCCGGCATCACCCGCAACGAAGCCCGCCTCAACCTCCTCGGTGTCTCCGATGCCACCGTCGAACGGCTCGCCATGCAAAGCAAGGGCGACGTCTTCCAGGAAACCTTCGGCCTCCGCATCAACCTCGCCGAACACGGCTGATCCCGTCCCACCAGCCAAGCCGACAACCCCAACCGGAAACCGGAAACCCCGCCCAACGCACCCTCCACCCATGGCCTTCATCAATCGCGAACTCTCATGGATCGAGTTCAACCAGCGGGTTCTCGACGAGGCCCGCCGTCCCGAGCTTCCGCTCCTCGAGCGCCTGAAGTTCCTTGCCATTACCGCCTCGAATCTCGACGAATTCTTCCAGGTGCGGGTTGGGGGGCTCACGATGGTCCGCCGCTCGGGATCCCGCTCGACCGACATTGCGGGCCTCACCGCCTCGCAGCAGATCACGCTCATTCGCCGGCGGGTGGTGGAATTCACTGCCACCCAGTATGATCTGCTGAACGACGAGCTTTTGCCGGCGCTGCGCAAGGCCGGCATCCGGATTCTCCCGATGCGGGAACTCTCGCCCAACCAGAAAGTGCAGGTTGCGGCCTACTTCACGGAGATGGCCTTCCCGCTTCTCACTCCGCTGGCCATCGCGCCCGATTCTCCCGAGCCGGTCCTGCCGCCGCTGCAGCTTCTCATCGCCTGCCGGCTCGAAGACCTCGACGACGAAATCAGCCGCCACGTCATCGTCCCCGTCCCCGAAAACCTCCCGCGCTTCATCCCGATCCAGTCCGGCAACGGCGACTCCTTCGTCCTCATCGAGGACCTCATCCAGAGCTACCTCGAAGATCTCTTCCCGGGCGAATCGGTCGGCGCCAGCGCTCCGATCCGGATCACCCGCAACAGCGACATTGCCGTCCAGGAGGAGGACTCGATCGACCTCGCCGGCGATATGGAGGATGTGATCGCCGCCCGCCGTTTCGGGGACACGGTCCGGGTCGAAGTGAGCGCCGGCACGCCGCGCGACCTCCTCCGCCTCGTGCAGGAGGTCACCGCCTCCGGCCCCTCGGAACTCTACCGCGTCTCGGGCCCCCTCGGCCTCTCGGACTTCATGGAACTCGTTTCCCTCCGCGGCTACCGGCGCCTGCGCTACCCCGACTGGCCTCCGCAGGCCTCGCCGCTCGTCGATCCCAACACCTCGATCTTCGACCTCGTCAAGCAGCGCGACATCCTCCTGCACCACCCGTTCGAATCCTTCGAACCGGTCCTGCGTCTTCTCGAGGAAGCCGCGGCCGACCCGCAGGTTCTTGCCATCAAACAGGCCCTCTACCGCACCGCCGACGAATCCCGCGTCATCCAGGCGCTGATCCGCGCCGCCGAGTCCGGCAAGCAGGTCACCGCCCTCGTCGAACTCAAGGCCCGCTTCGACGAGGCCCGCAATCTGGAGCGCGCCGAACGCCTCCAGCGGTCCGGGGTGCGCGTCGTCTACGGCGTCCGGAACCTCAAGACCCACGCCAAGGTCACCCTCGTGGCCCGTCTTGAAGACGGCCGTCTCCGCCGTTACGTCCACCTCGGCACCGGCAACTACAACGAGGCCACCGCCCAGCTCTACACCGACATTTCCTACCTGACCGCCCGCCCCGAGTATGGCTCCGACGCCTCCCTCTTCTTCAACGCCGTCTCCGGACGCTCGAAACTGGTGCGCCTCCGCAAGATCTCCCCCGCTCCCAACCACATGAAGGGGCGCATCCTCGAGCTCATCGCCGGCGAGTCCGGCCGCGCCTCCCGCGGGGAACCGGCCCGCATCCTCGCCAAGATGAATTCCCTCCAGGACCCCGACATCATCGACGCCCTCTACAAGGCCTCCCGGTCCGGCGTCGAAATCAACCTCAACATTCGCGGCATCTGCTGCCTCCAAACCGGAACCCGCAAGTCCGCCCGCAACATCCGCGTCGTCTCCATCATCGACCGCTTCCTCGAACACTCCCGCATCTTCTACTTCCACCAGGGCGGCGAACCCGTCGTCTATATCTCCTCCGCCGACTGGATGACCCGCAACCTCGAAAAACGGGTCGAACTCCTCATCCCCATCGAGGACTCCCTCAGCCGCCGCCGCCTCATTCGCATCCTCGAAGCCGCCTTCCGCGACAACACCCACGCCCACGAAATCCTCGAAAACGGAACCAGCCACCGCATCCCCACCCCCAAGGGGCAGAAACGCTTCCGTTTCCAGGAGGCCCTCTACCGCCAGGCCGTCAAGGCCTCCAAAGCCCGCCAGCACGAACGCGCCACCACTTTCCAGCCCCACCGGCCGCCCCAGTAACGCCACCCGCCACCCGATACCCGCCACCCAAATCCCCCCTTGCGTCCCGCCGATTTCACGGCACAATCTCCCCCCCGGCCGGTCGGCTCCTCCTCCGGCCTCCAGCCGCAACTCGGGCCCGTAGTTCAACGGATAGAACGGTGGATTCCGGTTCCACAGATCGGGGTTCGATTCCCTGCGGGCCTA
>CAYPUM010000027.1:0-16582 GCA_964413545.1 uncultured Roseibacillus sp.
CCTACGATCCCGGGAAGTTCGCGCCCCTCGACCTGTATGGCCGGGTCTTTCCCTACCCTCCCACGGTTGCCCCGTTGTGCATGGCGGCGGCGCTCGTGCCGCGCGGGACGGCGCTCGTCCTGATGAACGGGTTGAACGTGCTCGCGCTTCTTGCGCTGATCGGGACGACGACGATTTCAGTAATTCGGGCGGACCCGCCCCGGCCGGCGAGCAGGCATCCCCTGACGCCGTGGCTCATTGCCGGTTTCATGCTGGCGGCGCCGTTTACGACGCGCACGGTGTGGATTGCCCAGTCCTCGATCGTCGTGGCGGCCTGCCTTGTGGCCGGCTGGCGCCTTGATCAGCGGGGGCACTGGCTCCCGGGCGGGCTTCTCCTTGGGGTGACCCTCGCCAAGCCGCAGATGGTGCTGGTGCTGTTCTTCTGGCTGCTGCTCGACCGCCGCTGGCGCGTGCTCGCGGTCGCCGGCGCGACTGCTCTGGTGATGGCGCTGCCTGCGATGATGACGACCGGACCGGTTGACACGATCGCGGCGTGGCTGGGCGCCATGGCGCACTACCAGGGTCAGGATCACGACACCTTGGGGGCGATGCAGGTGGTGGGGCTTCCCAGCCTGCTGAGCGCGCTGGGTTTGCGGGTGCCGCTTGCGGCGGCGCTGGTGGCGGGGCTGGGGCTGACGTGGTGGCTGTGGCATTGCCGGCGCCGGATCGGCGCCGGCGATCGCCTTGCGCTCCTGGTTCTTCTGCAGCTTGGCTTCATCTGGGGACACCACACCGAACTGGTGCTGCTGGCGCCGGTGGTGGGGGCGCTGTGGCTGCACATTGCGCACCGGCCGAAGCTCTGGGTCGGGGCGGCGTTTCTTCTGGGGCTTTTGTTTCTGCCGTGGCGGGTGGTGGCGTTGACCGGCGTGCCGGTGTTCGACCATTGGTGCACGGGCGTGCTCGTCGCCCTTGGTCTGTGGCTCCTTCTCCTTGTGCGGAGGGAGCGGGCCGGGTCCCCGGCCGTGGCGGGGTAGGTTCGAATGCCAGCCGGATCAGTCGCAGGCGACGCAAAGGTGCAGGAAGACCTTGGCGCCCATGCCGGCCAAGGGAGCGGTGAGGCGGACGGTGACCTCTTCGAGGTCGTTGCCAAGGTCCGTCACCGAAACTTCTTCGAGGTCGTCTTCCGTGTAGTCCCATTCGACGAGGTTGGTCGAGAGCGCCACGGTGTAGGCGAGGTCGGTGGCGGACTTCCGGCGGGCGTAGACGAGGCCGGATTCTCCGCTGTTCAGCTTCTCGACGCGGGCTTTTCGGGCGGGATCGGTGGCGTCGCTGCCGGTGGCGTATTCGAGGAGGTTGGAATCGCCGTCGTCGTCCGCGTCGGCGCTCCTGACCCGGTCCTCCTCGGGGACGGAGGTGCCGGCGAAGGTGACTTCCTTCCAGACCTCGTAGGTGGCCGGATAGCCGAGGGTGGATCTCCATGCGAGGCCGTAGTCGGCGGTGTCGGTTCCGTCCGCGATCGAGACCACGAGGGCATATTCGCCGGGCGTGAGGATTTCCGGTTCCCAGATGTGTTCGACGTTGTCGACGGGGCTGTTGCTGGTGCGCAGCACCGTTCCGAGGCTGCTTCCGGATCGCGTGTAGAGCTGGAGCTGCAGGTCGGCCAAGGTGGCGTCGAAACGGTAGAATCCGGTTGTAAGAACGCGGTGCCAGGTGAGAACCGCCGAGAGGTCACTCATTGCCTGTCCGGCGGGCACCTCGAAATAGTAGATTCGCTGTTCGGCGAGGCCCGGAGCGCCGGCGAAGTCCCAGCCGTTGGATGGGACCACCACTTCGGTCGTTTGCTCCCCGGAGTCGAGGATGTGATAGCTGTTGTAGACGTTCAGTTCGCCGGCGCCGTAGATACTGTCGAGGGGGCTGGTGGCGGTCTGGCTCCATCCCGCAAACTCTTCCTTGGTGGCCCCGGCCATGAGGATGGCCTTCAGGGTCTGCGGTTTGCGTCCGTTGGATCCCGCCGAGGCATGCCCGTAGAGCATGTCGCCGGCCCCGGCGACGAGGGGGGTCGTGTAACTGGTGAGAGCGATCGGCGCCACGAGGTCCGGTTTGAGGCGTGGGGGATCTCCAGGATCTCCTTCGAAAGAGGCGCCTCCGCGGCTGTGGTTTCCGTCGGTTCTGCCCACCGAGACCACGTTGTAGGCCGAGGCGAGCAACTTGGGAACCGCTCCGGTGCCATTGTTCAGGCCCGCCACGACCAGCAAGTCCTGGTGGTCGGCGGCGTAATCGATCCTTTTGAGCCTTTCGCTTTGAAGAACGTCGGGAGTGGAATCGTCGATCCAGCTATGATTGAGGATCCTTGCGGGCGCTTCGTCCGGGACGACCGGCGTGCCTTGGAGGTCAAACTGGCTGGTGTTCAGAAACCCGTCCCCGAGCCAGTCGTCCGCTTCGTAGGAATGGACCGTCTGGGCGCCGGGCGACAGCGACAGATACTGGCCGTAGAAGTACTTCCCCACGTTGGTGGCATGGTTCGAGGCCGCGGTGCTGCCGCCGCTCTCCCACGCGAACGTGGTCAACGTGAAATGGTTGTTGGCCGGGTCCGGCCGGTAGTTCGAGCCGTCCAAGGCTTCGACTTGGACGACGGACACCCCGGCGCCGGTTGGCAGCGCGCCGCCGAGTTCATTGGACAGTTGCGTGTAGCCAACGTCCTCCTTGTACCCGGCGTGCAGAGCCATGGGTAGAGCGAGGACCACAACGACAGCGGAGAAGTGTTTCATGGGGGGTTGCCAAAAAAATCAGGAGAAATTTATGTTATGGAAACATGAAAGTCAATGAGGTTGTTGGCGAGCGGATGATCGGCTGGCCGGGGGCGGGTCGCAAGGTGATTCAGCGTGGAGCGAAACAGGGAGAGCCGGGTTCATGCCGCTTGGCATCGGGGGCGGGTTCGCGCAGCCTTGAGAGACGGTCTGAGGAACGCCGCCATGAATGATCCAGCAGACTCACCGCTCATGCGCCTTGCCGGGGTTCGCAAGAGCTACCTGACGGGAGAGGTCGAGACGCCGGTGTTGAACGGGGTGGATCTCGACGTCCGGAAGGGGGAGTTTCTGGCGATCCTTGGGGAGTCGGGGTCGGGCAAGACGACGCTCATGAATCTCATGGGAGGGATCGACCGGGCCGATTCGGGATCGATCCGTTTTGGGGAGCGGGAGTTGACGGAGTTGGGGGAAGCGGAACTGACGCGTTACCGGCGCGAGGAGGTTGGCTTTGTCTTTCAGCTCTACAATCTGGCGCCCACCCTGACGGCGTTGGAGAACGTCTGGGCGGCGGCGGAGTTGTCGGATGATCCGATGGATCCGGCGGAGGCGCTCGATCTGGTGGGTCTGACGGACCGCGCCGGGCATTTCCCCTCGCAGCTTTCCGGAGGGCAGCAACAACGGGTGGCGATGGCGCGGGCCATCGCCAAGCAGCCGGAGCTGTTGCTCTGCGACGAACCCACCGGGGCGTTGGACCATGATACGAGCCTCGTCGTGCTGGGGCTTCTGCAGCGGCTCAACCGCGAGACGCACACTACTACGGTTCTCGTCACGCACAGTCATGCCGTCACGCCGATCTGCCACCGGGTGGTCACGATCGTGGACGGACGGATCGAGCGGGAGGAGGTGAATGAGAAACCCGTGCCGGCGCGGGAACTGGAGTGAGGGCGTCATGAGGATGCTGCAGCGCAAACTTCGCCGGGACTTGCGGCAATCATGGGGGATGCTGTTGGCGGTGACGGCGATCCTGGCGGTGGGGATCGGTTGTTTCATCGCGATGCTCTCGGCCTCCCGCAACCTGCGGGCGGCCCAGTCGCGGTATTACTCGGCGTGCCGGCTGGCGGATTTCTGGATCGAGCTGAAGAAGGCGCCGGTGGAGGAGGTCCGCCGGCGGGCCCGCCTCGGGGGGCTGTCGGAGGTGCGGGACCGGCTCCAGTTCAAGGTGATCGTGGATCTCCCCGAGGTGGAGGAGCCGGTGAGCGCGCTGATGCTCTCCCTGCCGGGAGACGGGGCGCCGGTGCTGAACGGGATCGTGATGCGCGAGGGGAGCAGCTTCACCCCGGACCGGAGGAACGAAGTGATCGTGGCGGAGAAGTTCGCGACGGCGCGGGGGATCGAGCCGGGCGACCGGCTGCATGTGGTGATGGATGAGCGGCGCGAGGAGCTGATCGTGGCAGGGATCGCGATCAGTGCCGAGTTTGTCTACCTGACGTCGCCGGGGAGCCTGATCGACGACCCGCAGAACTTCGGTCTTTTCTGGGCGAAGCGGGATTTCCTTGAGGATTCGTTCGGTTTTGCGGGGGCCTGCAACAGCGTGACGGGACGCTTCACGCCCGAGGTCCGCGAAAGGGGCGGAGACGCGGTTCTTGATGCGTTGTCGGAGCGGCTCGAGGACTACGGAGTATTCGCGGCGATCCCGCGGGCGCGGCAGTTTTCGCACCTGACGCTGAGCGCCGAGATGGAACAGCTTCGCAAGATGGCGCTGATATTCCCGTCCTTCTTCCTTTTCGTGGCGGCGCTGATCCTGAACGTCCTGATGCGCCGCCTTGCCGAGCAGCAGCGGACGGTGCTGGGGACCTTCAAGGCCCTCGGGTATTCGGACCGGCAGCTTCTGCGGCACTTTCTGTTGTTCGGGATCGTGACGGGAGGGTTCGGAGCGGCGCTGGGCTATGCGTTTGGCTACTGGCTGGCGGACATCTGGACCGCGATCTATCTCGAGTATTTCTCGTTTCCGGAATTGGCGAACCGTTTCTACCCGGGTCTGGTTCTGGCCGGGGGGGCGCTTTCGACGGGGGTGTGCGCGCTGGGGACGTTGCAGGGGGTGCGCCGGGTGGTGCGCCTGCAGCCCGCGGAGGCGATGCGGCCCGCTCCGCCGGCCCGGGGGGGGCGCATCCTCCTCGAGCGGTGGGCGGGGTTCTGGAAGGTACTAGACGTCCAGTGGCAGATGGTCCTGCGGGGGCTCTTCCGGCGGAAGTGGCGGGCGGCGGTGGCGGTCATCTCGGCGGCGCTCGGGGCGGCCATGGTGGTGTTGACCTTCGGCTTCGTGGATTCCCTTGACGCCTTGATCCGCCTGCAGTTCGACCGCATCCTGCGAAGCGACTTTCACCTGACCTTCGGCGAGGAGCTGGACCGGAGCGTGGTGGACGAAGTGAAGCGCCTGGACGGCGTCACCACGGTGGAAGCGGTCTTCCTGATGCCGTGTTCCTTCGAGGCGGGTCACCGCTCGAAACGGGGCGGGGTGATCGGGATTTCGCCGGGGAGCCGCCTGACGTCGCCGGCCGGCAGTGACGGGCGGCCGGCAGCGATTCCGCCGGCCGGATTGCTGATGGCGGAGCGGCTCATGGACCAGCTCGGGCTGGAGCGGGGGGACGCGGTGCGCCTCGTCCCGGTGAAGGGGCGCCGCGATCCGGTGGAGACGCACGTGGCCGGGGGGTTTCCGAGCCTGCTGGGTCTTGACGTCTACGCCGACCGGGGCTGGTTGAACCGGCTTGTGGGCGAGAGCGCCGCGGTTTCCGAAGTGCGCGTGCAGGCCCGCCAGAACCGGGCGGAGCGCCGGGAGTTCATGCGGACTCTCAAGGAGATGCCGAAACTCGGCGCCGTGACGGACATCAGGAAGCAGCGGACCGCCTTGCAGGAGCAGTTCGACGGGGCGATGCGCAAGACGGCCGTCATCATGATTCTCTTTGCGGCGGTGATCTTCTTCGGCGCCATTCTCAACAGCACCCTGATCGCGATGGCGGAGCGGCAGCGGGAACTCGCCACATTCAGCGCTCTTGGCTACTTTGACCGCGAGACGGCGCGTCTCTTCCTGCGGGAGAACCTGCTCACCAACGTGACCGGGGCGCTTCTGGGCCTTCCGATCGGGCATGCCATGCTGGCGGCGATGATGATTGGTTTTCAGACCGACGCCTACAGCTTTCCGGCGGTCATGCGTCCCGCCAGCTACCTTTACACGCTGGCCCTTGCGGTGCTTTTCGTTCTTGTGTCGCAGCTTGTGGTCCGCCGCGGGCTCGATCGCCTCGACCGGGTGCAGGCGTTGAACGTGCAGGAGTAGGGGGTGGCGTCGCCCGAGGTTGCCTTTTGGCCTGTTCCGTGTATTTCGTTGGCTGCCGGGCGGCGAGGAGATTGATCATGAGCATGAAGCCGAAACGGCGGCCGTATCTGCGCTATCCGGTGGCCCTGATCCTTGCGGCCGGGGTGGGGTATGCGCTTTACCTTGATGCGACCCGGGCCGTATCGGTCGAGAGCGCCGAGATCGTGGAAGGGCCGATCGAGGAGTTTGTCGAGGAACGGGGCCGGACGTCGGTGCCGCGCGTCTACCACGTCACGATGCCGCTGCCGGGGCGGATCCTGCCGGTGGAGGTGCGGGAAGGGGACGCCGTGAAGAAAGGGCAGGTGGTGGCGACCCTCGAGGACATCGACTGGGAAGAGGCCTCGATCAGCGCTGCCGAGATGCTGACGGCGATGAAGAACGCGATGACGGCGGCGCAGGCGGAGGTCAAGGCCAGCGATGCGCGCCTCGACTTCACGAAGTGGATGCACGAGGCGATGAAGGAAGCGGCGGCGCGCGACGCCGCCAGCGAGAAGGACGTCCGGGAGGCCGAGTGGCGGTTCCTCGAGGCGCGGGTCGAGAAGGAAGAAAACCTTGCGAACCTTTACACGACGGGGGCCTTTCTGGCGATCGTGAGGCTGTTTCCGGGGATGGTGGCCCGCAACCTCGACCGGACCACGATCGAGAGTCCGGTGGACGGGGTGGTGCTGAAGCGGCATGTGGCCAACGAGAAGACGCTTCTTCCCGGCCAGCCGGTGCTCGACATCGGCAACCTCGACGACCTGCAGGTCACGGCCGATATTCTCACGGAAGAGGCGGTCCGGATTCAGGCAGGGGACCGGGTCGAGATCTTCGGCGAGGCGATCGGGGAGAAGCCGATTCGCGGAACGGTTCGGCGGGTCCGGCCGGAAGGCTTCACGAAGCTTTCCTCGCTGGGCGTCGAGCAGCAGCGGGTCGAGGTCGAGATCGATTTCCACCCCGAGGATCTGGCGGCGCTCGAGAAGAGCGGACGGCGCCTCGGGCTGCATTACCGGGTCCGGGTGCGGGTCATCACGGAGGCGCGTCCGGAAGTGCTGTTGGTTCCTCGCACCGCCCTCTTCCGGAGCGCCGGCGGACATTGGCAGGCTTTTCGCATCTCCGGCCGCGGGCGCGCCGAACGCGTGACGCTCGACATCGGCCTGATGAACGACCGTGTGGCCGAGGTGCGCCGCGGCCTCGAAGCGGGCGACCGCGTGATCGTGGCGCCGGAGTCCGGTCTCGAGGAAGGAGCGCGGGTCGAGGGGTGAAGGGGAAGGCACGCCTTCGGATCAAATCCCAAGCCGCGGGTCACCCGTCTTGATGCGCGGCAGCCGATCCGCCCATGCGGCCGGCGAGGTCGAGCTTGAGTCCGCGGATTTCGCCGAGGGCGCGGGCGAGGCCGTTTCTTGTGATTCCGAGTTTCGACCGGTGGAGGTCGCGGAGCTTCTTGAGGCCGCCCTTGAAGAGGCGTCTTGCGTCCTTGGGTGCGAGGTCGTTCCGCCCGATGGTGGACCGGATCTTGCGTTTTGCTTCCTCGCGGCGCGGCCCGCGGAGATCTGTCAGAGCGGCCATGTAGTATCCGATGGCGGTTTCGGTGGTTTCTCCTTCGAGCTTTTCGAGTTCTTGTGCGACGCCGAAGAAGAGGAATCCGAGCCGGCTGGGGGGGATGCTCGAAGGGGCCCCTTCGAGCTTGACGTCCTGCAATCCGCCGCGGGCGGGTTCGAGGGCCGGGCGCGCGAGGGCGGGCCGGTTTCGATCGAGCCGCGAAGGTTCCAACGTTCCGAGTTCCAGGGCCGAGGCGCTTTTGAGTTGGCTTCGCTCCCCTCCGCCGGCGCCGGGGCTGAGGGACGTGCCCATGACGAGGGAGATGGCCGTGACGAGAACTGTCGGGGGGGTGGGCATGGAGGGTTGTTCTTGAGGCAGGTTTTCAGGATTGGCGGATGGCTTGGATGGCGGCGGCCATGTCGGGGGCCTTGAAGGTCGATGAACCGGCAACGAGAACGTTGGCGCCGGCGCGGGCGGCGATGGGGGCGGTGGCGGCATCGATGCCGCCGTCGACTTCGATGTGGTAGGAGAGGCCGCGCACGTCCCGCAGGCGGGCCGCGGCCTCGATCTTCGGCAGCATCTCCTTCATGAACGATTGTCCGCCGAACCCCGGCGTCACGGTCATGACCAGAAGGAGATCAATCCGGTCGAGGAACGGCTCCACGTCTTCGAAGGGAGTGGCGGGGTTCAGGGTGAGCCCGCACTGGCAACCCGCGGCGCGGATGCGGCCGAGGGTGTCGGCGGCGTCGTGATCGGCCTCCACGTGGACCGTGACGAGGTTGGCGCCCGCCTCGAGGAAGCGCGGGAGGTAGTGATCGGGCCGCGTGATCATGAGATGCACGTCGAGGAACGCCTCGGATACGGAGCGGACGGAAGCCACCACCTCGGGGCCGAACGAGATGTTGTCGACGAAATGCCCGTCCATGATATCGAGGTGCAGCCAATCCGCCCCGGCGTCAAGGGCGCGCCGGCATTCGTCGCCGAGACGCAGGAAATCCGCGGCCAGGATCGAGGGCGCCACAACGCGGTCGTTGTGTGACCAGCGCTTCATGGGTGGAGTTTGACCTGCGGCAACATGGAAAACACGAAAATTCTCGGGTGCGGACCGGGAGGATCGGATTTGCCGATGGTGATTGCGGAGGCATAATGACCGGGAAGAATGGAGCGGCGCGTGAGCATGGAACCGATCATCGATCTTCAGAGCGACGACCATTTCATGCGGGAGGCGCTGCGGGAGGCGCGGAAAGCGGGCCGCGCCACGGAGGTGCCGATCGGGGCGGTGGTGGTGCGGGAACAGCGCGTGATCGCGCGGGGATGGAATCAGGTGGAGACTCTGAAGGACGCCACGGCGCACGCCGAGATGCTGGCTCTCACCGCGGCCCAGAATGTCGTGGGGGACTGGCGTCTCGAGGGCTGCACGCTTTACGTGACGAAGGAGCCTTGTCCGATGTGCGCCGGGGCGATCGTCCTTTGCCGGCCCGAGCGTCTCGTCTTCGGCTGTCCGGACGAGAAGAGCGGGGCCGCGGGAGGGTGGATCAATTTGCTGGCGTCGAACCCGCCCTTGAACCATTGTTGCGAGGTGACGGGAGGGGTCCTGAGTCGGGAATGTGCCGCGATTTTGCAGGAGTTCTTCCGGGAGGCGCGCCATAACAGGAAACGGGAGGAGAGCGGCCGGGAGGGCCGGAATTCAGAGTGATGAGAGAGATCGTGTTGGGATTGCTGCTGGCGGTCAGCGTGTCGGCGGGAGAGTTGGAGGTCAGGGTGAGCGGAGTTCGGAACGCGAAGGGCACGGTGCGAGCGTTGCTGTTCGCGGGTCCCGAGGGGTTCCCCGAAGGACACGCCCATGCCGTGGCGAAGGGTCAGGCGAAGGCCCGCGAGGGAGAGGTTGTCTTGCACTTCAAGGATGTCGAAGTGCGGCGGGGCGCGATCGTCATCATCCATGACGAGGACGACAACACGAAGCTGCGGAAGAATTTCCTTGGCATCCCGCGGGAAGGAGTCGGCGCCTCGAACTGGAATGGGCGCGGACGACCGAAGTTCAAGCGGACCGTGATCGACCTGCCCGCCGGCGGAGTCGTGGGGGTCAGGATGAGGTATCCGTAGCGAGGCACGCCTCGGACCGGTTGACGATTACGGCGACGACCACGGGGGACGGTTGCGTGATGCGCGCCTCCCTCGTCATCCGTAATCGCCGCGCCTCATCGTTCGCCGAAACCGCAGTTCGAAAACCTTGACCCGTTTGTGACGACTTCCGGATTTCAAGGACTCTGGACAAAGAAAGAGCGGCCCGAGCGAGGGGCCGCTTTTTCCTTGCAAGGCGGAGACGGTGAGGTGCGGTTGTAAAGAAAGTCCGGCGGGGGATATCAAGGCATACGGAGGGGGGCCGGGGTGGTTATCAGGGATTTGGCGAGTGACACTTGTTTCACATTGCGGATGCCGGGTCTTGCCCCCGGCCGGAGGTCGATTTATGGAGGGGCATGGCGGGGGCGCTTCATGCGGTGATCGGGACGGACGAAGGCCGGGTGTCGGAGGAGGCGCTGGCTCGTTTCAATGATTTGAAACCCGAGGGCGGCAACGAGTTTACGAATGAGGTAGTGGAAGGGGTGGCGGCGAACGCGGAGGAGGCCTACCAGATATGCGGCAAGGTGATCGAGGGCTTGCAGACGATCGGGTTTTTCGGGGCCGAGAAGGTCGTCTGGTTGCGGGGCGCGAATTTCCTTGCGGACGACCGGACCGGGGGGGCGGAGCGGAGCCGGGAGGGGGTGGAGGCATTGCTGGGGGTTCTGAAGGCGGGGATCGGCGACGAGGTGACCTTTTTGATGAGCGCGAACGCCATCGACAAGCGGCGGGGGTTTTACAAGTGGCTCCAGAAGCACGCCGAAGTGGCGGTCTTCGACAAGATTGACGTTTCGAAGCCCGGGTGGGAGGAGAAGGTGGCCGCCGAGGTCGGGAAGCGGGCCGGAGAACGGGGGCTGAGTTTCACGCCCGAGGCGCTTGATCTGTTCGTTCAGATGGCCGGGGAGGAAACGCGCCAGATCGGAAACGAGCTTGAGAAACTGAGTCTTTATCTGGGCGACCGGCGGCGGGTGGAGCTCGATGACGTGCGCCTGATGGTGCCGCTCAGCCGGAAGGGGGTCGTGTGGGAGATCAGCCGTGCGATTCAGCATCGCAACGCGGGTCGGGCCGCCGAGTTGGTGGACGCCCAGCTCCAGAAGGGGGAGTCCGCGATCGGGCTGATGCGGGCGGCCATCGTCCCGACGGTGCGCAACCTGTTCATGGCGCGGGTCTTGCTGGATGATCATCCGGACCTGCCCCTGCACAACGGGGCGGCGTTCACGAGCGCGCTGAAGAATCTGCCGGAAGGCGAGCGGAACTGGCTGCCGCGGACCAAGAGCGGGGAGGTCAATGCCTGGGGGCTGTTCTTTGCGGCGAAGCAGTGCGGGGCGTTCCGCACCGCGGAGCTGCGCGAGGCGCTGGAAGCGACACTCGATGCCGACCGGGCCCTCGTGACGACGCAGCTCGACCATCGGTTGGTCCTGCATCGCTTGGTGGTGCGCCTTGCCGCGACGCGGCCGAAACGGAAAAAGAGCGCCTGAGAGGGCGGGGGGATTTCTCGCTCGCCGCATGGTGGCGCGACGCCACAATCGCGGTGTGAAGTTCGTCTTGACCGGAATAGCAGTTGGGTTGTTGGCGGGGTTGGCGGGGGCGCTGTGCGGCGTGGGCGGCGGGATCGTGATGGTGCCGATGTTCGCCCTTGTTCTGGGGATGGCGCAGAAGCAGGCGGTGGCCACCTCGCTGGCGGTGGTGGTGGTGACGGCGTCGGCCGGCACTCTCAACCACGTCCTGAAGGCGAGCGGGCTGATCGACTGGCGGCTGATGGTCTGCGCGGCGGCGGGCGCCGGGGTGGCGGCATGGTACGGCACGGACTTGATGCGGACGCTGAGCAACCCCACGCTGAGCCGGATTTTCGGAGTTCTGCTGGTGTTGGTGGGGGTGCGGATGCTGCTGGCGAAGGGCTGAAGCCAGAGTTCGCTTTCCCTCGGCCGGATTCCGGTGTCTAACCTTCGGCCGTGGCGGCGGACTGGTTGCTGGCGGTCGAATCGAGTTCGGAGCAGGCCTCGGCGGCCTTGGCACGGGGCGGCGAACTGACGGCGACGGCCGGAGCGCATGCCGGGCGCAAGCAGTCGGAAGTCCTGATGACGCCGTTGCAGGAAGTCCTTGCGGGGCTCGAGATCGGGGCGCGCCTGTCGGCGGTGATCATCGGAACCGGTCCGGGCAGCTACAATGGGGCGCGGGTCGGGATCGCGGCCGGGCAAGGCGTGGCCCTCGTGCACGACTGTCCGGCGGCCGGGGTCTGCTCGCTCGAGGCGCTTCCGGTGGTGCGGGCGGGCGGGGCGTGCCTCGCGGTCGGCGACGCGCGCCGGGGGACGTTTTTCGCGATTCCCCTGCGCCATGGGCGGCTTGAGGCAGAGCCGTTGTTGTTGGAGCACGCCGCCTTCCTTGAACGGGTCGAGACGGCCGTCTTGGCCGGAGCGGACGTGGTCACCCTCGAAGACCCGGGGCGCCTGCGGCTTCCGGAAACGCTGGCCAGCCAGGTCCGGCACACGGTTCCCTCGGCCGCGCTTCTGCTCGAGGCGTGGGCGGAGAAAAGTCCGGAGGAACGGAAACTTCTCATGGAGACGCCGCCCCAGCCGTTCTACCTCCGCCCGCCACACATCACTTAGCCGGATTGAGTCTCAACTCGTAATCCCTTTGGTTGACAAATTGAGAATCCACGGGCAGGATGGGCGGATGAAGGTGATCACGGTGCGGGAGATGAAGGCGCGGTGGGCCGAAGTGGAGGCGCAGGTGCGGGAAGGTGAGACATTTCAGGTTCTCAACCGCGGCAAACCGGCGGCGTGCATCGTGCCGGCTCCGCCGCGGAGGGTCCTGAAGTGGGAAGATCATCTGGCGACCGCACTTCCGGCCGGTGGCAGGCCGGTTGAGGAAGCGGTGCGCGAAGATCGCGAGGGGCGCTGGTAGCCATGATTTACCTTGACACCAGCGCCTTTCTCAAACTCTACGTTTGCGAGGAGGGCTCCCGTGAGGTGCAGGACCTCGTCTTTGCCCAGGATCATCCGTTGCCAGTCTGGGACATCCTCGAGGGGGAACTCACCAACGCCCTTCGGCTGAAGGTCTTCTGGCAGGAGATCACGCTCGAACAGGCGGACGCCCAAATCGCTCTCTTTCAGCGGCGGAAGCGACAAGGCTTCTACCATGTGCCCGAGATTGACCGGGTCGGGATGATGGCGGTCTTTCGCGAGCTGAGCGAAGAAACGCCGCATCTGGGAAGCAGGACGCTCGATATTCTGCACGTGGCTTGCGCAGCCGTGCTGCAGGCGGACGCCTTCGTGACGTTTGATGCCCGACAGCGGAGGCTGGCCGCGCACGCCGGATTGAATGTCCCCGAAGTTTCCTTTTGAACCGGCCGCGGTCAGGGGGTCCAGTCTTTGATGGCGTGGGCGAGGGATTTCTCGCGGGATTTGTCTCTGGGAGTATGGGCGTATGTCACGGCGTAGTGGTAGTCGAGGAGGCTGGTGCTGAAGGGGGGGGCGAGGTTGTCGTCGGCGAGAGCGGCGAGGTGTTGGCGGAGGGTGCGTCCGGGAGGCATGGGATGTCCGAGGCGGGCGGAGGCGTGGCGGAAGCGGGCGAGGTATCCGGGGGGAGGGGGAAGGAGGGAATCGGCAAGCGAGCCGGCGGGCGCGGCGGGGCGGGATCGGCGGAGGCACAGGAGGAGGAAGGTGAGCGGGACGAGGAGGAGACCCGCGAGCAGAATGAGGAAGGCGAGTCGTTCGAGGGGAATGGAGTCCGGCAGGTCGAGGTCGAGGGAGCTGTCTCCGGGGAGGGGCGGGATTTCGTCAGGGGGAGCGATGGAAAGGGAGGCCGCTTCGAGAGCGCCGGGCGGGGTGGGGTCGAAGATGACCCAGCCGATGTCCCGGAGGTAGACTTCGGTCCATGCGTGGGCTTCGCGGGCGCGGAAGACGAGGAGATTCGGGCTCTCGTAGTAGCGGCCGCCGGTCCAGCCGTAGGCGATGCGGGCAGGGACGCCGAGAGCGCGGCAGAAGAGGGCGCCGGCGGTGGCAAAGAACTCGCAGTGGCCGCGCTTTTCGTGGAAGAGGAAATTGACGAGGGGCTGGCGGTTCGAGGGGTTCTCGACTTCGAGCGAGTATTGGAAGTTCTTGCGGAGGTATTTGCGGAGGGCGACGAGGCGGACCTCGGTGGGGCCCTGGGTGCGGGAGGCGAGGTCGAGGATGCCTTGGCGGAGTTCCTCGTCTTCGGGCAGGGCGAGGAGGTGTTCGGGGGCCTCGCGGACATCGATCGACTTGCCGGCGAGGACGCCGCTTTCGAGGAGGGAGTCGAGGGTGACGAGGCGGGAGCGGGCGCGATAGTTGTATCCCGGTTCGGGATCGGGCAGGGGACTGAGGCGGAGGATGCCGGGCGCGACCCGGCGCAATTCGGGGAGTTGGGCTTCGAAGGCGCCTTGGAGGGCAGTGAAGACATCCTGGCCGGCGGGGTGTGCGGAGTGGAAGATCTCGCATTCGACGACGGGTCCGGGGCGTGACGACGGGGCGGGCAGGCGGATCCAGCCGTCGGGCCCCGCGGTGAGGAGTTCGGGCGGGATGGCCAGCGGCGACCATGCCGAATCCCGGAAGCGTTCGAGGGCGAAGGCGCGGACGTATGCCCGCTTCAGGAGGACGCGCGCGGCGCCGGGTCCGGCGGGGCGGAGGAAGACTTCGGGTTTGTTCGAAGGCCGGGCGGAGACGCGATCCGGGAGTTGCCGCCGGCCCTGGTCGTTCCAAAGCCAATTGCCCGTGACGCGGGTGCCGACGGTGCGCGGGGTGGCGTCCGTGGCGGAGCGGGCCGCGGCACGCTCGGGAAAGAGGGTTTCCTCGACACGACAGGCGAGTGCTTCAGCGCGGGGGGGGACGGCGCTGAAGAAGAACAGGAAGAAGCACTCCGCCGCCAACACGCCGAGGCCCACGGCGAGGTAGTCCGGCCAGCGGGCCGGTCGGGCCGGTCGGGCCCGGATCGTCGCGGGGCGTTCCATGCGCCGCCATAGCCCGAGACCCAGCACCAGGATCAGGACCGCAAAGCAGGCCCGCAGGATCGGGTGCACCGGCGCCGGCCAACCACGCAACAGGGCGTAGGCGGTCACGACGGCGGCGGCGAGGAAGAGGGTGCGCATGCTGGGGGTTAGGGGTTAGGTGTTAGGGGTTAGGTGTTAGGGGTTAGGGGTTAGATCTGGAAGTTGGAGATGGGAGTTTATTTGGGGCTTGTTGGTTGGAGCTTGGCGCTCGGGGGTGTTGGTTGTCAGGCCGCGCCGGTGTGGAGTTTGCGGGCGCCGTATCTGTGTTGGCGGACGTCGATGACGAGGGCGGGGCGCGGGGGCAGGGCGTGGGTCCATGAATCGGGGGGCATGTCCGAGAGGAGGACGAGGGAGTGGTCACGGGGCACGAGGTCGAGGGCGGCGCGAAGGTCGTGGGCTTCGGTTCCGGCGCGGCGTTCGGCCCTTGCGAGGGAGGCGAGGACATTGGCGAAGCTGGCGCGCGATACGCTGGGGAGGGATTGCCAATCGTTGAAGTCGGCGATGAAGCCGGCAGGGGTCCCGAGTTCCCGGAGGCGCCGGAGAGTTCCGCAGGTGAGCGAGAGGGCCCGCTCGAAGCGGTCGCCGCGGATCAACTCGCCGGAAGTGCCGAAGGAGTGGAAGATGACGGAGCAATGCTGCGGGAAGAAGCCGGGGGGATCGTTCTCGCGGATGCGGAGTCCGCGACGGCGGTTGAGCGAGCGGGCGGAAGCAGGCCAGTGGATGCGTTTGGCGGGATCACCGGGTTGCCATGGACGGATGCCGCGGGGTTCCCCCGGGGCGTGGCCCGGGCTGGCGCCGGAAAGGAGCGAGGCGTCGTGCAGAGCGCCGGTGGTGAAAAGCTCGACCGGAATCAGGGGACGCGGGAAGATGAGGATCTGGTGCGGGGCCTCGCCGGAAGCTCGGACATGGAAGAGGCCGAGAGGGGTGGAGGAGGCAAGGGCGAAGTGGTGTCGGGTGACGGCGCCACGGGCCGGGATGGAAGTCCGGATCCTTGCGGTGGAGGACGCGCCGGCGGCGGTCCATGGAGCATGGCACGCGAGGTCGACCCACCCCGAGAGTTTCAGGTCGACGCGAATCCCGAAGGCATCGACGAGGCCGCGGCGGTTATCGAGGGTGATGCGAAGGTCGAACATGGCGCCGGCATAGACGCGCGAGGGCGCACGCAACGAAAGGGCCAGGCGGGTGAGGTTGCGCCGGTTCAAGATGACGGCCGCGGCCAGAAGGAGGAGGCCGGCCGTTCCCAGCGCAACGAGGACGCCGTCGATGCGAACAAATCCGAGGACCACGAGGGCCAGGGAGGACCCGATCAGGACGGCGCCGCGCGGGGTGAGCATGGGAAATGACGAATGGCGAATGGCGAATGGCGGATGACGAATGGCGGATGACGAATGGCGGATGAATCGTGTTCATTCGTGGTTTCGCGGAAATCTCAACATCTCCGGAGGTGTTCCGCGCGGCGCGGCGGGCGGTCAAGATCTTCCTTCGTCATTGGGTGTTTCGTCATTCGTCATTCTTACGGCACCGGGGTTTGGTCGAGGGCGGCCTCGAGGAGGGGTTCGGGTTCGGGGGCCTCGTCGACGAGGAGGCGGTGGCGGAGGACGTGCGGGAAGACCGCCTGGAGGTGATCGGGTTGGACGGCGGGTTGTTGGTCGAGGAGGGCGAAGGCGCGAGCCGAGGACTGCAGGGCAAGGCTGGCCCGGACGGAGACGGCGTAGTCGTGGCCGAGGAGGGACCTCGTTGACTGGCAGAGTGCGAGGAGATAGCGCTGGAGAGTGTCGGAGACGGGGACGTTGGCGGCGGCGGCCTGCATCGCCGCCTGAGCCAGGTGAATGCCGGCTT
>CAYPUM010000028.1:0-16474 GCA_964413545.1 uncultured Roseibacillus sp.
GGGGGGAGCGGTGGGGGTGTTGGGGGGGGGGGGGGCGGAGACAGGGGGTTTGGGAGCGGGCTTGACGTCGTTGTCGACGGGCGATTGGGATGCTTTGGCCGGGGATGAGCGCCGGGGTTTGGCGGAGGTCTTGGCGGACACCATGTTGGGATTCCTGGGCTTGGTTGATTTTCGCTTCGGGGAAGGGCGCTTCGGGGACGCAGCGTCTCCGGAGGGCTTCCGGATCGCTTTTTTCGCTGACTTTGCAGCGGTTTTTTTGGCGGTCTTACCGGACGGGACTTTCTTTTTCGCCATGGGGCCGGATGGGGCTACGGCTGAGGCCGGCGACAGACTCCCGGAGAGTGCAGGCCGGGGCCTTCAGCTTCGGAAGCGAGCGGGACTGTTCTTGAGGAGTTTCTGGAGGTCAAGGATTTCTTCCTGGAGTTCGCGGAGTTCCGCGGGGCAGAGGTCGGCGCGTGAGAGGGCGGCGAGTTTCGCCTCGACGCGGCGCTGGAGGTTCTGCTGGGACATGAACCCGAGGGTTTCGGCGGCGGCGGCGAGAGGGTCTTCGGGGAGGGGCTCGTCGAGGTGGGGGAGGAGGGCGCCTTGGTCGGCGGGGGGCAGGGCGGCAAGAAAGGCGTTGACCGCGGGGGTGTGGTCGGGGTCGGGCCGTTTCGAGAGGATGTGGCGGAGGAGGTTCTCGCCGGGGCGGCCGCGGATGGCGTCGAGGAGGTTTTCGGTCTGCTCGCAGAGCCAGTCGAGCACCGGGTGGGACTGCAGGGCGAGCTGGCAGAGCAGGAGGACGGGCCGGTCGACGGCGGCAGGCTCGGCGGCGGCGGAGCGTTCGCCGTCATGATCGTAATGATGGCGCGGGCGGCGTTCGGCGTCGTTGACCGCGCCGCGGAATTCGGCGGTTCCGATGCCGAGGCGGACTGCGACGTGGTTGATGACGGCGTCCTTGGCGACCTGGTCGGAGATGACGGCCACGAGTTCGGCGAGGTTGCGACCGGACTCGGCGAGCTGCGCGGGTTGGGAGAAGTCGCGGGAGTGCTGTTCGCGGTCGATTCTGTGGTCGAAGAACTCGGCGGCCTGGTCGAGGAGCCGGCGGAAGGCGTCGGGTCCGGAAGATTTGATGAGGGAGTCGGGGTCCTGGCCGGGCGGGAGGGCGGCGACGCGGACGTTGAGGCCGGCGGCGGCGAGTTCGCGGAAGGCGGCCACGGTGGCCTTTTCTCCTGCGGCGTCGGAGTCGAAGCAGACGATGGCGGTGTTGGTGTAGCGTTTCAGGAGGCGGGCGTGGGCGGCGGTGAAGGCCGTGCCGAGGGAGGCGACAGCGTTCCGGAAGGCGGCCTCATGGCAGGCGATGACGTCGATCTGGCCTTCGCAGAGGAGGGCGAACTTTTCCTTCGCCATGGCGCGACGGGCCTTGTCGAGACCGAAGAAGACGGAGGACTTCCTGAAGAGGACCGTTTCGGGGGAGTTGATGTATTTCCCGGAGCGGGGATCGTCGCGCAACTGGCGGCCGCTGAAGGCGATGATGTCGCCGTAGTCGTTGTGGATGGGAAACATGAGGCGGTCGCGGAAGCGCAGGTAGAGGCCGGATTTCGGGTCGCCTTCCTCGCGGAGGCTGGCGAGGCCGGAGTTCTTCAGTTCGCGGCCGGTGAAACCCTTGGCGCGCGCCCAATCGAAGAAGATCGAGGGTTTGTCGGGCATCCAGCCGACCAGCCAGCGCTCGGCCATATCGAGGTCATATCCGCGGCCTTCGAGGTATTCGCGGGCGTGCCGGGCGCCGGGGTCTTCGCGCAGGAGGCGGTGCATGAAGCGTGCGGCGCGATTATGCAGTTCGAGGAGGCGGGTTCGGCTGCGGCGGGCGCGGTCCGCTTCGGGGTCGAGGGTTTTTTCCTCGACGGGGATGTTGGCGCGGCGGGCGAGTTTGCGTACCGCATCGGGGAAGGGGAGGTTCTCGTATCGCATCACGAAGCCGATGGCGCTGCCGCCCTCGCCGCAGCCGAAGCACTTGTAGCGCTGTCGTGCCGGATTGACGGTGAAGGAGGGGGTCTTTTCGTTGTGGAACGGGCAGAGCGCCTTGAAGACGGCCCCGGCGCGTTTCAGCGGGAAGTACCCGGAGATGACCTCGACGATATCGCAGCCCGCCAGGACCTGCTCGACCGTTTCCTCCGGAATGCGGGGCATCGACCCGGCAACATACCGCGACTTCGGCGCCTTGCCAATCTATCAGTGGCGGGGGGCAAAAAGGGGATGGCGGTCCCGGACGCCGGGAGGGTCGGAAATTGGCGGCGATTTTCTTGGGCTGGGGCGGAAAACCGGCCATATATTCCGGGCATGAAGCACATGGCGGGATTCATCGCGATATGGCTGGTAGTGCTGAGTGCGGCCGGGGCGGGCACGGTGGCCGGGGGAGTTCCGGAACGCCGGCCGCCTGGCAGCTTGGAGGAGAAGCCATTGGTGATCCGGATGGCGCGGAAGGGGGACGACGTGAACCGGATGGCGGCCGAAGACGGGGCCGGCGGGGCCGGGGGCAACGGCGATGCGGGCGAGGGGGAGTTTCCCGGCAAGACGCGGGAGGAACCGTTTACGGGGAAAGTCGTAGTTCTTGAGGTGGGGGAGAGGGACCTTGTGAACAAGCAGAGTTTCAAGTTCTGGCGGCGCATGCTTCGCCGGGCGGAGGACGAGGAGGCGGCGGCGGTGGTTTTCGAGATCGACACCCCGGGGGGGCTGGCGTTCGACACCAAGGAGATCATGACCGAGATCACGCGGCTGAGCATCCCGAGTTTTGCGTTTGTGGAGGAGGACGCGCTGAGCGCCGGGGCGCTGGTTTCGGTGGCCACGGACGCGATTTACATGCGTCCGGGGTCTGTGATCGGCTCGGCCGGCCTGGTCAGCTCGGCGGGAGAGATGGACCCCATGATGCGGCGCAAGCTCGAGGCCCTCTTTGACGCGCACGTGCGGGGGGTGGTGAAGAAGAAGGGTTACAACATCGAGGTGGTGCGGGCCATGATGGTGCCGGTGGAGCGGGACCGCTACTTCGGGGAGGTTCTCGTGAAGGAAAACGACTTGCTGGCCTTGAATGCCGAGGAGGCGGTCGCCATCGTGGACGGAGAGCGGTTGCTGGCCAAGGGGCTGGTTGGCAGCATCGAGGAGTTGCTGGCGCGGGAAGGCCTCGAGGAGTTTGCGGTGGTGCGGGCCGAGCCGACGCCGTTCGAGCATTTTGCGTGGTGGGTGGCTTACCTGTCGCCGCTTTTGATTCTGGTGGGGATCGGGGCGGCCTACGCGGAGATGAAGGCCCCGGGGTTCGGGGTGGGGGGGGTGATTTCTCTGGCGGCGTTCGGGATTTTCTTTTTTGGCAACTACGTGGCGGGGAACCTTGCGGGATACGAGATGGTGGCGGTGTTTGTGTTGGGAGTGGCGCTGATTCTGGTGGAGATTTTCCTGATTCCGGGGACGGGGGTGACGGGGTTCATCGGGGCGGGGTTGATCGTTGCCTCGCTGCTTTTCGGGATGGTGGACCGGATCGAGTGGGCCGACTGGATGGGCGGGGAACTCGAAGGGGGGCTGCTGGAGCTTCTGGCGGGTCCGGCCCTGAATCTCGCGCTGGGCCTGATCGGCGCCCTGATTCTGATGTTGCTCATGATGCGCTATCTTCCGAAAGTGTCTCTTTTCAATCCGCTCATGTTGCAGAAGGAGCTGGCGGGCGGAGCTTCCGTGAGGGGGGCGGAGGAGGTGGTGCCGGAGCGGACGGGGTGGACCGGGGAGGCCGTCACCGACCTGCGGCCGGCGGGAAAGGCAACGTTCCTCGACGAGACTCTGGACGTGGTGACGGACGGCGAGTTCGTTGCGCAGGGCGCCAAGGTGCGGGTGGTCCGGGAGGACGGCATGAAGGTTGTGGTGCAGGAAATACAGGGTTCCTGAAACTCAGGGGCGGGTTGTGAACAACTTCCCGAAAGAAGGATTTTTCCCGCCGGGGGGGGAATAGAATGGTGTATCGGTGCGTCCAAAGAGCGAACAGCGACAGCAACGAGCCATGAGGATTCGCACGAAGGGAGAAAAAGGGGAAAGCAGGGAGCTTCTGCTGAAGGAATACTTTCTGAACGCGTATTTGATCGCGCTTCTCAAGCAGGCCGGCCGGGGAGGCAAGGAGCGGGCCGAGGATTTCGGGAAGGCGGAACCGGCGGCCCGGAACTGAGGCCGTTGGGGGCGCTAAGCCAGCCTTTCCCCGAGGTATGTCCGATAGACATGGTAGAATTGGAGCATCGAGGAGATGTCGATCCATTCCCGGCGGGAGTGGAGCTGGCCGCAGAGGGGCCGTGACATGATGACGGGGATTTGGCGGCGGGTGAGGAAGCGTGCGTCGGAGCCTCCATGTTCGCGTTGTCTGGCGGGAGTGGTTCCGAGGATGCGCCGGCAGGCGTCGAAGAAGGCCGGGTCGGGGTCGAGCATGGAGGGTTCGGCGACGATGATGGCGGAAACGGCGACGCCCGGGGCGAGGACGGAGGTGATGCGGTCGATGTGTTGGGCGGCCGACTGGGGGGCGGGGAAACGGATGTCGAGGGCGGCGCTGGCGTGGTTCGGGATGCGATTGACGGAGCGGTTGGGGGTGGAGATGCGGGTGACGGAACAGGTTTCCTGCCAGTGATGGGGATCGTTCGAGCGGGGCGGGAAGAGTTTTTCGATGCGATGGAGGGAGAGGACGAGCTGTTGGAGGGCGTTGGTCCCGAGCCACGGGCGGGCGGTGTGGCATGATTTTCCGGCGGATTCGAGCTGGAGTTGGAGGATTCCCTTTTCCTCGACGACGATCTGGTCGATGGAGCCGCCGTCGGGGACGATGGCGGTGCGGCAGCGCAAGCCATGGTCGTCGAGGAGGGCGCGGGTGCCGTTCATGCCGCCGCGTTCCTCGTCGGTGGTGATGGCGAGGCCGAGAGAGACCCCGGGTTGGTCGAGGTGGAAGTTGCGGAAGAGTTCGAGGAGAATGGCGACGACGCCCTTCATGTCGCCGGTTCCGGGGCCGTAGATGCGGCCGTCCCGGAGGTCGGAGCGATAGTCCGCGGCATCATGATGGTGGACGACATCGACGTGTCCGAACATGACCACCTCGGGGGCCTCGCATTGGCGGGGGCGCGCCACGAGGGATCGCACGCCGCGGGTTTCGAAGAGGCGGACCTCCACTCCCTCGATCGACTCGAGGTGGTTGCCGACCCATTGGATGGCCCGGTTCAGTTCGTCCGGCCGCTCTTCGGAACTCGGGATGAGGACCAGGTCGCGGGTGTGGGAGACGAGGCGTTCGCGAAGGTGTCCGGTGTCGGGAGGGTTCAAGGGAATCGAGGGCCGGTGAGTTGCGAGCGAGTTTCGAAGAGGGCGTAGAGAGCGGCCCCGATGGCTTGTGAGAGTTCGCCGAGGGCGGCGGGGGTGATGCGGAGGGTGTCGCGCTGCGTGGGCCAGACGAATTCGAGGGCTGTTTTGCGGACCGTTTGGAGGTATCGGTCGCGGAACGAGTCGGAGGTGGCGTCGGGGTCCATCAAGCCGCCGCCTATGACGAACGTGTGGGGATCGACGGCCATGGCGAGGGTTGCCACGAGGGTGCCGAGGGCGCGGGCCTGGAAGTCGAACAATTCGAGGGCGAGGGGGTCGTCCTTTTGCGCGAGGCCGCGGAGGGCGAGGGCGCGCTCTCTCGGGGAGAGGTTGGAGACGGCGAGCTCGTGGGAGGGGTATTGGCGGAGCTTCTCGTCGAGGAGGCGGGGGAGGCCGGCGAGGCTGGTGTAGACCTCGAAGCAGCCCCATGTGCGGCCGCATCCGCATGGGAAGGGCTTGGTGTCGAGGAGGTGCAGCGGGGCGGGGAGGTGACCGATTTCCATGCCGGCGAGGTTGTCGCCGTCGAGCGGGCGGCCGTCGGCGTTGACGTAGGCTCCGCCGAGTCCCGAGCCTGGGGCGAGCAGGACGACGGCGCCCTTGACGCCTTGGGAGCGGACGCGTTCGGCTTCGGCGACTCCGCCGAGGTTGCCGTCGTTGCCGAGGACGAGGGGGATATCGCGGCCGGCGGCCTCGCGGAGCGCTTGGGAGAGGTCGGACTGGACATCCCAGCCGCCGAAGCTCTCGGGGAGGTTGGGGGAGAGGTCGAGGACGCCGTAGCTGCGTCGTGGTCCCGGGACGGCCAAGCCGACGCCGCGGACATTGCTCCATGGGAGGTTGTGGAGGTCGAGGAACTCGCTGATGGCGGACGACCATGTGGTGATGACGCCGTGGGGTCCCTGTTCGGAGTTGGTGGGGCGTTGGAGGAGGTCGAAGGAGACGACGGAGGCGTCGCCCCGGACGGCCGCGATCTTGGAGGTGGTGGCTCCGCCGTCGATGCCGACGAAAAGCGCCTTGTTATCGTTCATTGTCTGCGGGGCGGAAAGCTATTCAGGCGGGGGATGTCTGAACAAGCCTTCAATCAAATCAATGCTTTGGACGGGGCGCCTTGAGATCGGGAATTGGTCACGAATTCGTCAGGTTTTTCGTCGGGTTCGCTATTGAGGATTTCGTAGTCCCAGTCCTTCCAGACGGGATCGAAGTTGGCCATGCGGAGGGCGTTGGCGACGGCGTGCGGCGGGCGGCGATCGTCGATCTCGAACTGTGGGGTGGCGCGACGGCAGAGGGGGGCTTCGGAGGGGTCGAGATCGAGGCGGCGGCCGCGGACGGTGCGATGGAGGTCGTCGGCGCCGGTTCCGGTGTAGCCGCCCGGTTCGGTGTGGGATCCGGCCGAGACATGGGTGACTCCGAGGGGGAACAGGGCATCGCGGAGGCGGGCGGGCTCGCGGGTCGAGAGGACGATTCCGACCTGCGGAAAGGTGACGCGGAAGGCGCAGATGAGCTGCACGAGTTGGCGATCGCTCAAGGCGAGAGCCGGGTCGGGCTTGTGGCGGAAGTTGCCGGCGTGGGGCCGGAGACGGGGGAAGGACACGGTGAACTGGGCCTTCCAGCAGAACTTCAGGAGGTATTCGAGGTGGGCGGCGAGGGCGAGGGCTTCGTCGCGCCAGCCGGCGAGGCCGAAGAGGGCTCCGATGCCGATTCGGCGGAAGCCGCCGGCGTAGGCGCGTTCGGGGCACTCCATTCGCCATGCGAAGTCTTTTTTGGGGCCGGCGGTGTGGAGGCGGGCGTATGTTTCGGGGTGGTAGGTTTCCTGGTAGACGACGAGGCCTTCGGCGCCGCAACGGACGAGGTCGGCGTATTGGGGGTGTTGCATGGGGCCGACCTCGACGCCGAGGGTGGGGATGAAGGGGCGGAGGCGGCGGAGGCATTCCTGGAGGTATCCGCCGGAGACGAATTTCGGGTGTTCGCCGGCCACGAGGAGGAGGTTGCGGAAGCCGAGGGAGTGGAGGTGGGCGGCCTCGGCGGTGACCTGGGCCGGGGTGAGGGTGGATCGCAGGATCGGGTTATCCCGTGAGAATCCGCAGTAGCTGCAATTGTTGACGCATTCGTTGGAGAGGTAGAGGGGCGCGAAGAGGCGCATGGTGCGGCCGAACTGGCGCCGGGAGATGGCGGCGCTCTGCCGCGCCAGCGATTCGAGGCCTTCGGCCGGAAGAGGCCGGAGGAGGGACTCGAAGCGCCGCAGGAGGGGCGACTTCGTGGCGGGGAGGGCCTCGAATTGGCGGGCGAAGCTCACGGCGGAGAGGTCGGGCGGGGAGGGGGGAATGTCAAAAGCGAAAACGGCGCAATCGGGCCGATGGCGCAACTGCGGTCTTGCTTTCAGGGTGAGGGGTTGGTCTGGTGGGGCCACGGAAAGGATGCGATGAGCGAAGGGGAAAGTATCGTCTGCCGTCCGACGAAGTGGTTTCTGTGGCGAGCGGTCGCGATGTTTGCGATGTTCGCCTTTTTTGCGGGGTGGTTTTTCCGCGACTGGCGGAGCGGGTATGCGAGGAAGAACCGGATTTACTACAGCTATGCGGTGTTTGACATGGCCCGGGACACCTTCGGGCGGATGGAGGAGGAAGGTCTGACGGCGGAGAAGTGGAGGTCGTTCGTCGAGGAGCGGACGATGGGCGAGGCGGTGCGGAAGGTGGCGGAAGGCAGGGGGAGAAGGAGCGGGGACGGGCAGGAGGGGGGCGAGGTGGAGATCCCCCCGGGGATCGATCCCGAGGCCCCATGGCCGGAGGTTCTGGCTGACTATGAGACCTATCGGGCGGCCTACGAGGCGGACCGGGGAAAGGCGGCGCCGCCGCTGTGGGTCGAGTATTCCGACGAGCGGCGCTGGGATTCGAAGAAGCCGAAGACGGCGTATTCGAAGGAGAAAGTGCGGAACCAGTTGATTTATGCGAGCGTGAGCGGGGCTCTGGCGCTGGGGGTGGCATTTTTTACACTGCGGGTGATGAGGCGGTCGATGCGGGTCGACGAGGAGGCGTTTTACGCACCGAACGGAAAGCGGATTCCGTTCCCGGCGATTTGGCGGATCGACAAGCGGAAGTGGGAAACCAAAGGGCTGGCGACCCTGTATTACGACGAGGGGGGCGTCCAGAAGAAGGCGAAGGTGGACGGGATGGTATACGGTCAGTTCAAGCCGGAGAACGAGGCGCCGGCGGAACGGCTTTTTCAGCGGATTCTGTCGAGATTTTCGGGTGAATTGGTGGAACTCGAGGGGGAGGCGGAAGGCGAGGGCGAAGAGGAGGCCGTTCCGGATGGGGGGAGAGGTTTGTAGGAGTGCATTTTCGGGGTTGCCAAGGGGTCGCCGGACGGCTAAAGCGACCGTTCAGCAACCTATTGCGACCGATTCATGTCAGAAACCATCGAAGAAAAGATCAGGGACATCATTGTCGAACAGCTTGGGGTCAATGCCGACCAGGTGAAGCGGGAGGCGAAGATGATCGAAGACCTTGGGGCCGATTCTCTCGACGCGGTCGAGCTGGTGATGGCGATCGAGGAGGAATTCGGGATCGAGGTGCCGGACGAGGAGGCGGAGAAACTGACGGCGGTCGGGGACATCATTGATTACGTTGAAAAGGTTTCAGGATAAGGGGGTTAGTCGGGATCAGATTGAGGGTGGGCCTGATGGAGGCCTGCCCTTTTGTTTGTCATGGGGCCCTTGGTGGGCGATGCTGTGGTGAGGAGATGCATTCTCGTGACGACATAAGCTACGCCCTGGAGACGACGAGCATCCTTTATGAGCCGGATCGCCGGATCGACACGTTCGGGACGACGCGCTTCGAGTTTCAGTTGATGAGCGAGCTGATGGACCGGGTGGGACAGGTTCGGGTTCGGGTGGGGGAAGTGGAGGCCAACCGGCCTGCGATCATTCGGCCGGAGGGGTATGAGGAGGTCGATTTCGAGGGGTTCGGGGAGAACGCGCGACGGTTGTATGATTGGATGCGGGATCAGGGGACGGAGCTGGCGCTGTTGCGTTACGGATTTCAGTTTCGGCGGGGGGAGGTGCGCGAGGAATTGGTGCACGAATCGGTGGATGCGGTGCGTCACCGGCTGATCGAGGAGGCGCGGGAAGTAGGGAATCCGATGCGGGCGGTGATCGAGGGAGTGGACGACGCGTGGGAGATCAGCGTGTTGCGATTTGCGTTCGAGATGGTGCAGAAGAGCCATGGGATCAATGTCTTTGACTTCAAACGCAAGGGGATGCTTTGAGTGAAGGCCATGATGGCGGTCATCAAGATGCTGGCGGCGCTGGTGATGATGGCGGTGTTGGGGGCGACGGTGTGGCTGGTGAGCGAGCTTCGCAGCGAGGCGGTGGTGCCGCGCCTGGAAGCGGTGGAGGTGACGGGTGAGGGGGCGCCGCTGGTGGACCCGGGGGAATTGGCGTTCGAGCGGGCGGCGGAGTTGCTGGCGATGGCGGAGGTTGAGGAGGCGCGGGAGAAGCTGGAGTTCGTCGTGGGGGTTTATCCCGGCTCGGCGTCGGCGGGGGAGGCGCGGAGGATTCTCGGGGAGCTGAATCTTGACGAGCTGCTTTCGACGGACGTGATGGACGGGAAGCTGGTTCACGAGGTGGAGCGTGGGGACACGTTTCTGGGGATTGCGGCGAGGTATGAGACGACGCTGGACTGCATCATGCATTTGAACAACCTGCAGCGCATGGACCGGCTGTATCCGGGGGACGAGCTGGTGGTGATGCCGCTGAATTTCAATGTGAGGGTCGACGTGGAGCGGAGGCTGTTGAATCTGATGCGCGAGGGGCGATTCCTGAAGGTCTATGAGTTGGCGGATGTGAGGGTTCGGGAGGGGGCGCGGGGGACGGTGCACACGATCGTGGAGCAAAAGATGGGCATGGTGGGTGATGAGATGGTGGCTGTGATGCATGAGGGGTATCGGTCGGCGGAGAAGGTGCTGACGCTTGCGAGGACAGGGCTGCAGATCCGGGAGGTGGCGGACGTGAGTGAAGAGGAGCCGGGGCGTGGGATTTATTTGAGGGGGCCCCAGATGGAGGAATTGGCTCTTTTGTTGCGGGTGGGCAACGAGGTGGAGATCCGCTATGGCGGGAACTGAGAAGGAACGGGACGAATGAAAGCGAGCAGCGGGATGCAGACTCTCGATTTCGAGAAGCCGATCGTGGAGCTTGAGAACGAGCTTGCGAAGATGCGGGAGACGGCTCGGACGCAGGCGATCGATGTGGGGGACGAGATTCGTGCGATGGAAGAGAAGCTTGCCGCGACGCGGAAGCGTATTTACGCTGGTCTCTCAGCGTGGCAGCGGGTGCAGATCGCGAGGCATAACCGAAGGCCGTACATGCTCGATTATCTCGACGAGGCATTTGAGGGGTTTTTCGAGCTGCACGGAGACCGTTCGTTGGGGGACGACCGGGCGATGCCGGGTGGTCTGGCGCGGCTGGAGGGGAGGAAGTGCGTGGTGATAGGCCACCAGAAAGGGCGGGATACGGCGGAGAACCTTGAGCGGAATTTCGGTTCGGCTCACCCGGAAGGGTACCGCAAGGCGCTGCGGTTGATGAAGCTGGCGGAGAAATTCAAGCTGCCGGTGATCTCGCTGATCGACACGCCGGGGGCGTTTCCGGGGATTGGGGCGGAAGAACGGAACATTGCGGAGGCGATTGCGAGGAATCTCAGGGAGATGATGGATCTCAGGACGCCGATCATAGCGGTCGTGTTGGGCGAGGGGGGGTCCGGAGGGGCCTTGGGGATCGGGGTGGCGGACCGGATTCTGATGATGGAGAACGCGTATTATTCGGTGATCAGCCCGGAGGGCTGCGCAGCGATCCTGTGGAAGCATCGGAAGCATGCGCCGGCGGCGGCTGATGCGATGAAGCTGTCGGCGCCTGATCTGAAGGGGCTGGGGCTGATCGATGAAGTGATCGAGGAGCCGGAGGGAGGGGCGCATCATGACCACAAGCTTGCGGCGGCGAGGTTGCGGGAAGCGCTGGTCCGGCATTTGAAGGTGGTTGAGCAACTGCCGGAAGGGGAGTTGTTGGAGGCGCGCTACGAGAAGTTTCGGCGGGCGGGGCAGTGGAGCGAGGGGTAGGCGGGGCTCACACGAAGGCACGAAGAGGGGGGAGAGAAGGGTTGGGGGAGGAGGGGGTCACACGCGAGTGATTTCCTTTGTGTGGCCGAAGAACGTCTCGAAGTTGTTGGCGAGGTGGTGGCGGAGGGAACCGGGCGGGATTTTGAGGAGTTGTGCGAGGCCGGTGGCGATGGCGGGGAGGTTGGCGGGGTGGTTGAGCGGCAGGTCGTGGGCGTCGCGGAGCGGGTGGGGTTGATATTCGGGAGGCGGGAGCATGTCGGGGGCGTCGGTCTCGACGAGCAGGCGGGAGAGCGGGACGTGGCGGAAGGCTCGGCGGGCCTTGGTCTTGCGGGGATCGAGGAAACAACCTGAGAACGAGAACCATGCGCCGAGGGAGACCAATTCGGGGACCAATTCCGCGGAGCCGCCGTAGGAGTGGAGGAGGAATCCGCGTTCGGGCAGGGGGTGTTGGCGGAGGCAGTCGAGGAGGGGGCCCCATGCGCGGAGGCAGTGGATGCTCAAGGGGAGGTTGCGCGCCTGCGCCAGATCGAGTTGGGCGAGGAACACGGTGGTCTGGTCGTCGAGGTCGTGGTTTTTGATCCAGCGATCGAGGCCGCACTCGCCGAGGCCGGCTGCGGGGTGGGTGTCGAGGCAGGCGCGCAGGGTGGCGAGCCAATCAGGAGAACGGGATGGGGCGTTCCATGGGTGGAGTCCGAAGGAGGGCTGGACGAGGGTGGGGAAGCGCCGGGCGAGGTCGGCCGTGAGGGGCCAGTCGGATTCGGAGGTTCCGTTGACGACGCAGCGGGTGATGTTGGAGGATTCCAAAGCGCGGAGGATCTCCCCGAGGTGCGGGGCGAGGCGCGGATTCTGAAGATGGTTGTGAGCGTCGCGGAGGTCGTTCATGACGGAGGGCGCCCAGCGGCTGGTGGAGCGTTTTGAAAAACCACGGATCACACGGATTGCGGGACCTGGTAAGCATACGAGAATCGGTGAAGCCGATGGCAAACAAAGAGCCACGGCAGGGAACGGCAATGGTGCATCTGTATGGCGGAGATCAATGGCGGGGGGCGGCGCGGGCTTCTTCCATGAGGCGGGCGGCGGTCTGGTCGAGGGTGGGGGGGGAGGCGTCGGGAAGGGAGAGGGTGCGGGACGGGTGGGGATAAACGGACTTGCCGGCGCCCGGTTTGCGGTAGGCCGGATCGTAGTGTTGCTCGAGGATGGAGCGGACGAAGGAAGGCCAGTCGCGGCGGGAAATCTGTTCCTGCCATGCGTCGACGGAGGCGTGTCCCCGGAGGGGGCGGAGCTGGTCGAGCAACTCGGCGAGGCGTGCGGGTTGGGCGGGGAAGTGGGGGTAGTCCTCGAGGAGGACGCGGACGCGCTCCGCGAGGGGGAGGACCAGCTCGGTGACGACGCCCTGGTGGAGCCGTTGCCAGAGGGCGGGCGGGACGGAGAGGCGGCCGATCCGGTTGGATTCGGCCTCGATGAAGACCGGGGAGGCGGGGTCGAAAGGAGCAACTGTCTGGTAGATGAGGGACTCGAACCGTTTCTGGGAGGGTTGTTTGCCGGCCTGCCCGAGGAGCGAGCCGCGGTGGGCGGCGAGTGCTTCGAGGTCGAGAACCTGGGCGCCGGCGGCATGGAGGGCGGCGAGGAGGCGGGTCTTGCCGGCCCCGGTGAGGCCGGCGAGGATTTCGAACCGGAAGCCCGGGCGGGAGAAGAGGCGGTCGAGTTCGGCGATCATGAACCGCCGCCACGATTTGTATCCGCCGTGGAGGATGCGTGCGCGCCATCCGACGGAACGCAGAATGAAAGCGAAAGCCCGGGAGCGCATGCCGCCGCGCCAGCAATAGACAAGGGGTTGCCAACGGCGGGGGCGGGTGGCGAGGTCCCCGGCGAGGTGGGCGGCGGTGGCGGCGCTGATGCAGGCGGCGCCGGCGCGCCGGGCCGCGAAGGGGTCCTCGCGGAAGAGGGCGCCGATTTCGGAGCGCTGCCGGTCGTCGAGCACGGGAAGGTTGAGTGCCTCCGGGAGGTGGTCTTCCTCGAACTCGGAAGGGGAACGGACATCGATCACCGCGTCGAACTCGGAGAGATCGAGGGGCGGGGAGACGGACTCGATGTGATCGAGGGCCAAGTAATCAGGGGGCGGCCGATTCGACTTCGGCGACGAGGCTGATTTCGACAGCGGCGTTGAGCGGGAGGGAAGCGACGCCGAGGGCGATGCGGGCGTGTTTTCCCCGATCGCCGAAGATGTCGAGGAGGAGTTCGGAGGCTCCGTTGATGACGCTGGGGTGGTCGTGGAAATCGGGTTCGGCGTTGACGAATCCCTGGAGGGAGACGATGCGGGTGACGGCGTCGAGGGAGCCCAATTCGGCGCGGATGACGGCGAGCCGGTTGAGGATGACGAGGCGCGAGGCCTTGCGGGCCTCATCGACGGAAAGGGCGGTGGGCACCTTGCCGGTGTAGCGTGTGCCGTTTTCGAAGGGCAGTCCGCCGGACAAGTGGAGAAGGTTGCCGGAGCGGACACAATTGACGTAGGCCGCCACGGGAGAGGGGACCTCGGGAAGGACGATGCCGCGGCGGTTGAGTTGTTGCTCGGCACTCATGGCGGGATTGTTCAGGATCCTTGACGGGAGCCGAAGTTGCCGGTGATGAGCCGCAGGTATCGTTTGCCCCTTGCGGTGAGGGAGGCGCGGCGGCCGCTGCCCGTGAGATACGATTTCGTAAAGTATTCGTGACGGGAGCGGGTGGTCCGGACGAAGGTGACGAGAGGTTTGCCGACCTGGCGGTGGCTGGGAGCAATGGCGAGAGGCAGGCCGGAGGCGCTGAAGGCGATTTCCCACGAGGGACTGGGGCGGGCGTGGTCGCCGCGGCAGAGCCATGGGTACCGGACGGCGAGTTCGAGGGGACCTTGGCGGGGGGTGGTCACTTTGTAATAGGTGGGGGTGCGTTTCAGGAAAGCCGGGATGGCAAGGCCCGGGTCGGAGCGGGATGCGAGGAAGAGCCCGGCGATGTCGAGGCCGGCGAGGTTCATGCCGTTGTGGATGCCATGGTAATTTTTCGAGCCGAAGAACTGGTCGTGCCATTCCTTGAAGCGGAGGGAGAGGAGGATGGAGCATTCGAGGTGGAGATGGGCGCGCTCGCGGTTGAGGCCGGAGCCGGTGTAGCCCATTTTTCCGAGTTTGTATCCGGCGGGGAGGCGCTGACCGGTGGTGACCGCGGCTTCGGCGAGGTGGGCGTAAAGGCTGAAGAAGGGGCCGTCTCCCCAGTCGTGTTCGAGCACGGCGTAGATGCCGTAATTGCTGCGTCCGGCGGACGGGTTGACATAAGCGACGGTTCCCGGGGCGATGGCGCGCACGGAGTCGAGCGGGCGGTTGGCGGAGTCGCGTCTGACGGGGCGGATGTCGATGCCCTCGTGGAAGCGGGTTCCGATGATTCCCTCCGGGGTTCGCTTCATGTTGCGGACGAAGCCGTATTGTCCGGCCTGCCACGGACGGCTGGATTCACCTTCGAAGTTGCGGTAGGTGAACATGTAGAATTCTTTTGGCTTGTCGCTGAAGAGGGCGCTGTTGTCGGTGGGGAGTTCGAGGCGGAGCGTTTGGGCGCCGAGGCTGGCGGCGAGGCCGAGGGAGGCGGAGAACATCAACGGGAACAGGGCCGGCTGTGGGAGGGTCACGGTCGTTACTTGGCTTTTTGGCGTTTCTTCCATGTTTCGGGGTCTTCTCCGATGCGGGGGAGCATGGCATCAGCGAGGCGGATTTCGGGGAGGGTGATCCATTTCCACACGACGAGGAGGCCGTCGTTGACGGAGCGATCGATCAAGACGGCGTCGCGGACCTGGCCGTTGACGACGGCGAGGAGGAGCTTGCCTTGATTGGCGGCGCTGATGCTGGCGAGGCGGCGGGCGGCGACTTTGTCGAGCTGGAAGACGACGCCATAGGTTTGGCCGTCGTCGGCCGGGAAGGGGGCGAAGGCCTCGATGTCGGGGGTCGCGATTTCCGGGGCGCGGCGGTAGACGATCATTTCGCCGGCGGTGGACTGGGTGAAAGTGCGTTGTTCGCTGGGGTCTGGGGTGGTCTGGAGGTGGAACGAGACCGTCATGGCGGGCTCGTCCTTCTTGCCGCCGGCGGGGAGGGCGGCGGGGAACAGGGCGAAGGCGCAGGCGGCGGCGAGCAGGCGGGGCGTCCCGGTCATGGGAGCACGGACTGGACGAGGTTCTCGGGGCGGGTGTTTACATTTTTCCGCCGGTTCCGGGGAGGAAGCGGTAGTAGACTTCGAGCATGAGGGTGCAGAAGGCGGTGCGGAGATGGGCGCCCTTGGCGTGGTGCTCGTTTTTCGGGGCCTTCCATGAACCGTCGGGGTTCTGGTTCTTGAGGACCTCGTCGCGGAAGAGAGCGTTGTATTTTTTCCAGTGGGCGCCGCCATGGTTGATCATGGACTGGGAGGCGTAGTAGTGGCCGTAGAGGTCGGTGGCGGGATCGTTCCAGTTGCACCTGATGCCCTTGATGACGACGTCGTTGGCCTTGCGGGCGACGCTGCTGCTGGATCTCTCCCACATTTGGAAGCAGAGGGCGCCGATGGCGGAGAGGGTGCTGCCGTCGCCCTTCTGCGAGGGTCCGGTGTATCCGATGGCGCCGCTGGGGGCCTGGTTGCGTTCGAGGGCCTCGAGTCCGTCGCGGACGCATTTTCTCATGTTGCGGAACTCGATGCCGGTGTGGTTGCAGGCCTTGAGGGCCTGGAGGCACCATCCCATGACGGAGGTGTCGTTGCGGTTTTTTTCCTCGAACCTGTAGGTCCAGCCTCCGGCGGGGTTTTGGCCGTTGATGATCATCTGTCCGGCGTTCTGGACGGCTTGGCGGAGGTTGGGGAGGTTGATGTTGAGCTGTTTGCAGAAGGTGTATGCTTCGGCGAGGGCATAGGTGGCGATGGCGTGCTCGTAGACCCAGGCGTTGCTTTTGAAGTCGCTGCCCAACCTTCCCTTGTTCTTCATGTTGACGTCGACGAGGAAGACGATGGCGTTCTGGACGGTTTCGCCGTATTTTTCGGAGAGGGGGGTTTCGCA
>CAYPUM010000029.1:0-16451 GCA_964413545.1 uncultured Roseibacillus sp.
CGTGGTTCAGAGAGTATTCGGAAACCGCCAAGCCGGGGGTTCGGTGCCATTCCACGAGAAGCTGGGGCTGACGCGGGACGAGTACGACGAGTATCTCGCGCTGTGGAAGAAGCGGGAGATGAAGGCGGTCCAGGACGGGGAAGTGATGATCCGGCTCGAGGAGATCGAGGAAGGCGCCTGGATGATCCGGGTTTCCGGCGAAGGGTATCCGATCACCAACTTGAAATATCTTTCCAAGGAGGATGTGATCAAATCCCCCAACGGGACGATGACCCGCCTTGAAGATATCGAATCGGATCCGATGAGTATTCTGGGGAAGTGGAGCGGGCACGAATGGCGGTTCAAGGAGGAGGACAGCCTTGGAGCGACGAAGGAGAATTTTGCGATCGGGAAGACCGGGGACGGGGGGCATGGGCTGTTGGTGTATCGTCTGCAGTCGGTTTCGCTGTCGGGCCGGATCCTCTCCGACAAGAGTCTTGTGATCCGGTTTCCGCTTGCGAAGGGATAGGGTGCTCGGTTCAGCCCCGTGAGATGAGCACTGCGCGAGGTCGACGGGTCCGCCGGGTTTTCCGTTGGATGGCGGTGGCGGCGGGGGGGGTGTTGTTGCTTGGCTGGTTGGGGTCGAACATGATTTTGCAGACGCGGCCGGGGCGCGGGTGGGTGGAGGGGGCTCTCGGGCGTCGATCGGGGTTGGTCTGGAGCGTTCGGCGGGCGTTCTGGACGCCATGGTCGGGGGCGCACCTCGAGGGAATGCGGTCGAATCTTCGAGGGGTTGGGGGGGAGGGAATCCGGCCGCTTTGTGAAGTCTCGCGGATGCGGGTTGTTCCTTACTGGCGGTTGATGCTGGCCGGGAGACTTGAAGCGAGGGAAATTCGCCTTGACGGGTTGCGGGTGGCGGTGCCGGTGGAGCTTTTCGGCGGAGGGCGACCCGGAGATTCACGCGGAGGTCTTGCGGGGGAGGACCATGACGGGCGGCCCGGGAGCGGCGACCAGCGGAGCGAGACCGGAGGTCCGCCGGGGATGGCGGACGGGCGGAGCGACGCGGAATCGCCGGGACAGGCGGCCGCTGCGGGGGAGGGGGATCGGCGCGAGAAGCCGGCTCCGGCGGAGAAGAGGTTGAGGCGCCCGCTCCGAGTGCGCCTCGGGGAGGCGGAAGTGGCGGTCTATTCGGTGTCGTGTCCCGAGAAGCTTTTGAGAGTGGTGGGAATCTCGGGTGATTTGCCGGTGGCGGGCGAGGAGGCGTGGGGATGGGTGTCGTCGTCGGCGGTGCGGTGGGGAAGAGCGCGGGTGGCGGGCGGATGGGACGCCACCTTCAGATGGAAGGCGCCGTTCTTGTGGTTGGAGGCCTGTTCGATCGAGTGGGGGGGGATCGAGGCGCGGGCGCGGGGTTCACTGAATCTTGCGGGGGCGCCGCTCTTCGTGTTGGACGTCGTTGTTCCTCCGGGCCGGCCGGCGCCGTTGAAGGCGGAGGCGGTGGGGGGGGTGGAGGTCGGGGTGGAGCGGCTGGAAGGCCGCGCGAGGCTGGGAGGCCGTCTGATGCACCCGCCGGCATGGCAGGGGGAGTTGATGGTTCAGGGGGGCGGGGTGAACGTCGGGTGGCGGGGTGAGGGGCGCCCGCTGCGATTCGAGCGGGGGTGGATCGCGGCCGGGATGGTGGGTGGGAACGTGCGGATTGCAGACGCACGATTGCTTGGCGAGTCGCTTTCGGTGCTGGGCAACGGGTATGTTTTTGCTGATCATCGGGCGATGGGGGTGGCGCGGGTGGTGGCGGCGCCGGACGTGGCGGAGGCCCTGACGAGGGCGGCGTCGAGGCTCTGGACGATCCGGAGGTCGGAGCGGCCGTGGCTGGCGCCCCTTGGAACACCCGATCGGCGGTATCGTGATTTTCATGTCGGGGGGACCATCGAGGATGCGAAGCTTGAACTCGGGGCGGAGGAAGACTGGATACCGGTCGATCTGGCATGGGACCGAATGCGATCGCAGGTGGTGGGCAAGGCGGCAGAGCGCCCGCCGGGCGCGGCCGGCTGTCATCCGGACGAGGCGGGCTTCCCGGCTGAGCCGTGAGAGTGATTGCGGGAACAGCGAAGGGAACGCCGTTGCGGGTTCCGAAAGGTGTGACGCGGCCGAGCACGGATCGCCTGCGGGAGGCGTTGTTCTCGATCATGGCGCCGGTGGTGCCCGGGGCGACGGTGCTCGATCTGTTTGCCGGATCGGGGGCGCTGGGCATCGAGGCGTTAAGCCGCGGGGCCCGGCATTGCACGTTCGTCGAGAAACATCGGGCGGCGTGCGGGACGATTGCGGCGAATCTCGAAAAGACGGGACTGCGGAACGCGAAGATTCTGGCCATGGATGTCTTCACGGCGCTCGGCAAGCTGGGCTCCGCGTTCGACCTTGTCCTTGCGGATCCTCCCTATGCCGTGACGGCGGGGAAGGATCTGGCGGCCGGGTTGCTGTCCGACGGAAGGCTCCCGGCGCTCGTCAAAGCGGAAGGGAAGCTTGTGCTGGAGACCGAATCCGTCAGGGCGCCGCCGGCCGGGGAGGCGTGGGACCTCGCCGGCCGCCGGGAGTATGGAGGCAGCGCGATTCTGATTTACGCGCTTCGAAGGGGGGCGTAGCGTGTCGCGGACGATGAGGGGGCTGGCGCAAGCCGTTTACAACCTCTTGTTGCCGGTTTTCTGCGTGCTGGCCGCCCCCGCCTGGCTGATGCGGATGGCGCGGCGCGGCGGGTTGAGCGGCCGTTTGTGGGAACGACTGGGAATCTACGACCGGGCGTCTGCGGCGGAAGCCCGGGGGTCGGTGTACGTCCATGCCGTCAGCGTGGGAGAGGTTTTGATGGCGTTGAAGCTCATCGCACGGTGGAAGGAACTCGCCGCGGGCGAGCGGTTCACCTTGGCGGCCACGACTTCCACGGGGTTTGACTTGGCGCGGGAGCGGGCCCTTGCGGGAGTCCGGGTGATTTACAGCCCGGTCGACCTGCCGTTTCTTGTGGCGGGCCTTTATCGGCGATTTGCCCCGCGGGTGTTGGTGCTGATCGACTCCGAGCTATGGCCGAACCTCCTGCGCGGGGCCGGGAAGCGCGGCGTTCCGGTGGTGTTGGTGAATGCGCGGGTCTCGGAGCGTTCGGCGCGCCGTTACGAGCGGCTGGCGCCCCTTGTGCGTCCGATGTTGGCCTCCCTTCGGCTGGTATGCGTCCAGGCGCGGGAGCATGTGGCGCTCTGGCGGCGGCTGGGGGTGAGGAGCGAACGTCTCGCGGTCACCGGGAGCGTGAAGTTTGACCCGGAGGGAACGGCGGCGCCGGTCCGGCGGGATGACATCCGCGCCATGCTCGAGGCCTTCGGCGAGGGGCGGGCGGTGGTGCTCGGGGCCAGCACGCACCCCGGCGAGGAAGTGCTGGTTGCGCGGGCGGCGGCATCGGTGCCGGGAGTCCTGCCGGTGCTGGTTCCCCGCCATGCCGAGCGTCGCCACGAGGTGGCGGAGTCCCTCCGGCGCGGCGGTTTCGAGGTCGTCCTGCGGAGCGCCTTCAACGCCCCGCGCGATGCGGACCGGGCCGTCTTGGTGGTGGATTCCACCGGGGAACTGCGGGACTGGACGGCACACGCCGCGCTGGTGGTGATCGGCAAGAGCTTCGAAGGGCGCGGCGGACAGAACCCCAGCGAGGCCATCATGGCCGGGGCGCCGGTCGTCACCGGGCCGCACATGGAGAACTTCGAACCGCTCATCGGGCAGCTCCGAAGCGCCGGGGCGGTGCGGACGGCGGCGCGAGGCGAGGAGTTGACCGGGGCGATCGCGGACCTCCTGAAATCCGCCGGGACGCGGGAAGACATGGCGGGCGCGGCGCGCCGCATTCTCGACGGGCATCGCGGCGCAACCACGCGCTGCGTGGAGCGGATCATGGCCCTCGACGGCCCCGCCACTTCGACTGATAAGAGGCGTCGCGGAGCGTCTTAAGGTATTCATAGTAGCGGCGGGCGGCCTTGAGGTCGCGGTCGGCGTCCTCCGAGACGAACGGGTTGTTCGCGCCGTAGAGCGCCCACGGCCCCTTCGGGACGTCCCGGAACTCGACGAATCGCCAATGGAGGCGGTCCCCGGACTTGAGTCCGAGGTAGTCCCTCACGGCCGGCGAGACATCGATGCCGGCCCGTCCGTTGTGGGGGTTTTTCGGGCGGGCGTTGCGGAAGACGTATTGCCAGTCGTCGGTGAGGAAGGGGCCGCAGTCCTCCCATTGGGCGTAGCACACCTTGCGGCCGAAGACGATCTGGAGCCACCGTCCGCGGCAGACGGAGGTCCCGGGCTCCGGGCTGTAGCGCCTGAACCACGGGATGACGCTCGAGGCTTCGGGACGATGGCGGCGGTGATCGACACAGTCGTTGTACGGGAGGGCCACGTAAAACGGATTGAGTCCCGGCTTGAAGGCGCGCGGCCGGTAGTTGAAACGCGCCGCCGGGTCGGGATCGTCGTAGCCGCCGTAGTTCTTCTGCCACTCGCGGTCCCACGAGGAGTGGTGGTTCGAGGTCTTGTTGCGGCCGTTGGGTTTCTCCCCGATCCAGAAAACGGTTGTGGCGATGTTCTTGTGCCACGGATACGCGATGCGCCGCGCCTTGTATGGGTTGACGGGCGCTCCCGCCGGGACGGTGACGCGGGGACCCTCCTGGGCGCAAAGCTCCGCCAAGGTGGTCAGAATCGGCAGGATCGCAGGTAGACCTCGGACCACGGGGCCAGGGAGCATACGCATTTCCCGGCTGGTGTGAAGCCGATTCGACCCGCCGCTATCGCACGGTGAAGGCGGCGGATTGTTTTCCGATCTGGACTTCGAACCGGCCGGGTTCGACCTCGGGGGTATTGCGGGCGTTGACGAAGGCGAGGTTGCGGACGGGGATTCGGAAGGCGAGGGGTTCGGTGGTTCCGGGGTCGAGCCAGACTTTTCGGAACGCGCGCAGGCGCCTTACGGGCGGGGCCACCGATGCATAGAGGTCGCGGATATAGACGTGGATGACATGGGCGCCCCGGCGAGAGCCGGTATTGGTGAGGCCGATCGAGACCTCGATCTGGTCGGCGAGGGTCAAGTCGGTGGCGGCGAGTTCGAGGGGGCCGAGGGCGAAGGAGGTATAGCCGAGGCCGTGTCCGAACTCGTAGAGGGGGTCGAACCCGTCCTTGCCGTCGTGTTCGGTGATGGTGTCGCTGAGCTTGTGGTCGTATGGGAGGAGGGGATGCGCTTTTCGTGGATATGTGAAGGGGAGTTTGCCGGAGGGATTGACGGCGCCCGTCAGGACATCGGAGATGGCGCGGGCGCCGAAGGGACCCGGGCGTCCGGCGTGGAGAACCGCGTCGGCCAGCGCGTCGATCTCCGTGAGGAGGTGCGGGCGGCTCTGGAGGAGCACCACCACGAGCGGCTTTCCGAACGACAGGGACCGGACGAGGGCGCGCTGCTCGTCCGGAAGGGCAAGGGGAGCGATGGGAGACGCGGGTTCCGCGGCGGGAGGCTCTGCAAGGACACAGACGATCACGTCGGCGGCTTGGGCGGCTTGGACGGCGTGCTCCGGATCGAACCGTCCGTCCGGGTCGATGACGGGAACGAAGCTGGTGAGGCCGTTGCGGTGGACGGCTTCCATTGCCTGCCGGACCGTGGCGGGGGGGGCAGAGTTCGCGGTTGCGGTCCGGTCGCGGAACGGGAACGTCCCCGGCCCGACGAGCGAGGCGGCGGAATCCGCGCCGGGCCCGGTGAGGAGGATTCGCGCCTCCGGAGGGAGGGGGAGGACGTCCTCGTTCTTCAGGAGCACCAGCGACTCCCGGGCGGCTTGCAGCGAGAGTTGCCGCCCATCCGCCGGACCGGGGCCGCTGAGTTTCCGGGAGCCGGGGGAGGGCTCCTCGAAGAGGCCGAGGTCGAACTTCAGGCGGAGGATGCGGCGGCAGGAGGCGTCGAGCAACTGCTCCGGAAGGGCGCCTTCGTTGACGAGTGCGACGAGGTGGCCGGTGAACTGGAAATCGGGCCGGCACGAGCAGAGATCGACGCCGGCCTCGATCGCGAGGCGCACGGCCTCCTTGAAGGATGGCGCCACGCGGTGGGTGGTGTGGAGGCGCTCGATGTCCTGCCAGTCGGCCGCCACGATTCCTTCGAATTTCATCTGGCCGCGCAGGAGCCTTGTGAGAATGTTGTGATTTGCGGGGACGGGGATGCCGTTGATCTCGCCGGGGTTCACGATGAGGGATCGGAGGCCGGCCTCGGCGATGGCGCGCTGGAACGGGGGCAGGCCGTATTCCCGCAGGTAGCGCTCCGGCAGCAGGACCTGGCTGTGATTGCGGCCACTCGATGGGAGCCCGGCGCCAAGGAAGTGTCTCGCGGCTGCCGCGACCGGGAACGGCGCGTCCGGGTTGCCGCCTTGAAGCCCGCGCACGGCGGCCGCCCCGAGAACGCCGGCAAGGTGGACATCTTCCCCGAAGGACTCCGCGAACCCCGGCCAGCGCGGTTGACGGGCCACGTCGAGAGACGGCCCCCGGACCCACGGGACTCCGGCGCTCCGGGCTTCCCGGCCCATCACGGCATGGCACTGCTCGACGAGGCGGGGGTGACGAGTGGCGGCAAGCCCGGGAGGCTGAGGGAAAAAGGTGGCATCGCTGACGAATCCGGCGCCGCTGGTGGCAGGCAGCGAGAACAAGACCGGGATGCCATGCCGGCTTTCCCCGGCCGCAAGGTCATGGATGCTGGCGGCCAGGTCCCTCCAGCGGGCCGCCGGAAGGGCGGGGCCGCCGCGGACGGAGACCGAACCGACGCCGCGGTCGACGATGGCATTCCGGAGGCGCCCGGGGGCGAGGGCGTGGTCCGGGACGAGCGCGCCGAGCGTGACCTGCGTCATCTGCCCCGCCTTTTCTTCGAGCGTCATTTCGGCCAGCAGGAGCGCGATACGGTCGTCGATGGCGTCGGGCAGCGGCGCTTGCGGGGAGGCGGCCGCCGCACGGACGGCAAGTCCGGCGAGGAGAAGAGACCTTCCAAGCGTCACCACTCCGACTTAGCCGAGGCCTGCCGCACTGGCAACCGCGAGCTTGAAGTCAGTCGCGGGTCGTGGTCAGATGACGCCTCATGCGGGCGGCACGGAAATCGCCGCCGGCCGGGACGGGAAACAGGAATCGTGAAGGCAGAGTTCAGGGCGAGGCTGATGAAAGCAGGGGCGGTGGTGTTGCCGGTCATCGGAGGGGTGATGGGCTGTGCCCCGACGACGGGACACGAATCGGAGACGCGAATGGCGGGGAAGCCGGTCCTCAGCGGGACACAGCTTCAGGAGGCCCGGGGGACGGTCGATTTCGAGCGGCATGTGAAGCCGATTATCGAGGCCCGCTGCCTGTCTTGCCACAACGATGAAGAGCGCAGCGGCGGGTTCAGCTTCGAGAGCCGCTTCGAGGCCACCATGGACAGCCGCATCGTGCCCGGCAACGCCGATGAAAGCCTCGCCATCATCTTCCTGACGACCGGCAACCACAGTCTCACGATGCCGGCGGTGGGCGTCGCCCCGCCGCCCGAGGAAATCGAGGTCCTTGAACGCTGGATCAACCAGGGCGCCAGATGGCCCGCAGGGGTGCGTTGGAGCGGCTAGGGCTCGGGAGTCCATTCGGGGAACTCGCCGGCGAGCTGGTTGCGGAGGCGTTCGGCTTCGGCGGGCTGGCTGTTTTTTTCGAAGGCGAGGGCGGCGCGGTGGAGGGCGAGGGGTTTGATTTCGCGGTCGTCGACGAACATTTCGGAGGTTCGGAGGTAGCTGGCGGCGGCGCTGGCGAAGTCCTTGTGGAACATGGAGATGTCGCCGAGGGTCATGTAGAGGCCGGCGCGGACGGCGCCTTCGGGGTCGAGCTGGAGGCCTTGGTGGGCGGCTTCGCGGGCGTCCTCCCATTTCTGGAGGCCGATCAGGGCGTGGGCGCGGTCGAGCCATGCATCGGCGCGCCAGAAGTCCTCTTGTTCGAGGTCGAGGAGTGTTTCGAGGACGTCGAGGGCGGAATCGAAGTGGCGCTGTTCGACGCGGGCCTTGGCGAGGTGGCGCCAGACGATGACGCCGGTCTGGCCGGGCTGTTCGTGGTTGGCGGCGAGGGTGAGGAACTTGTCGGCGCCGGGGTAGTCGCCGAGGCGGAAGCGTTCGAGGCCGAGCCATGTGAGCATGCGGGTGGGGAGCGGTTTTTCGGGGAAGTCCTTGTGGAGGCGCTGGAGGCATTCCTTGAGTTTGGCGGAGTCCTTGAGCGAATAGGCGGCGAGGACGAGGTATGTTCCGGCGGGTTCGCGGTAGCAGGACGGCTTGAGGCGGCGGGCGCGTTCGAGGGGAGCGATGGCCTTGTCCCATGCTTTCAGGCGGAACCACCCCCAGCCGATCCAGTAGTTGGCGTTGGCGCGGGTGATGGTTGGGAGGGAGGGATGCTCATCGAGGAGGCGGGCGTAGCACTCGATCATTTTGGGGAGGTTGCGTTCTTCGCGGTGGATCCGGCCGCAATGCTGGAGGGCGTAGGCGGCGAGGGAGGGATCCACGCCGGAGGCGAGGATGCGCTGGAAGTCATTGAGGGCGGAGCCGCGGTCGCCGAGCTGCAGGTAGGAGTCGCCCCGCTTGGCGAGGGCCTTGAAATGGTCGGGGTGGGCGGGGAAATCGGAGATGAACTGGGAGAGGTTCTGGCCGGCCCGGGTGAAGTCTCCCGCCTCGGCGAGGCACCAGCCGCGTTTGAAGTAGAGTTGGGCGCGCAGGTTGTCGGGCAGGAGGGAGGCCGTGATGTCATTGTAGGCGGCGGCGGCGCGTCCGAGAGAACCCTGATGGAAGAGGATTTCGGCCTTCATGAGGCGGGCCTTGTGGAGGCGGGGGCTGGCCGGTCTGCGCTCGGCATAGATTTCGAGGAAGGCGTCGACCTGCTCGGGGATATTGGGGCCGTTGATCTGGTAGAAGCTGCTGAGGCGGCGGTAGCTGGCCTCGAAGCCGAGTTCGGTGAGCGGGGCGAGGCGCTCGGTGTTGAAGAACTGGCGGATGGCCTCGTTGTGGCGGCCGAGGGCGGCGAGGGCGCGGCCGGCGATCATGTGGATTTGGGCCTGGATGGGGTCTTCTCCGTGGCAATCGGCGCGGTAGAAGACCTTGATGGTTTCCTTGGGGTTTTCGTCCTCGATGAACATTTCCATGAGGGCGAGCTGGGCGCGGGCCTTGAACTTGTCGTCGAGGGCCGGGGTGTCGAGGGCGCGCCGGAGGTAATCTTCGGCGGGTTTCCTGCGTTTGAGACTGGAGGCCGAGATGCCGGCGGCGAGGAGGGCCTGTCCGCGTTCGGCGGGCGGGGTGGCGGGCGTGAGGAGTTGTTCGAAGTGTCCGAGGGCCTCTTGGTGGCGGTTGTTGGAGGCGAGGAGCTGGCCGATGGCGAGGCGGGCGAAGCTCTGGAAGGGATTTCCGGGGTCGTTGAGGATGCCTTCGAGGCGGGCCACGGCGGCCTCCCCTTTTCCGGCGAGCATGAAGCTACGTGCTTCGTAGTAGAGGGATTTGTTCTTGAGGGAGACTTCGGCGGCCTCGCGGACGGCGACCCCGAAGAAGGAGGCGGCCTGCTCGTACTCCTTGCGGTTGTAGAGCTGGGCGGCGAGCCGGTAAGCGCACCATGCGACCCAGTTGCCGTGCCGGTGGGTGCGGATGACGCGGCGGAAGGTCTGCTCGGCGGCTTCGAGGTCGCCGGCGAGGAGGAGGGACATGGCGAGCTGATAGGAGGCCCGGAGGGCGGTTTCTCCGCCGGGGCGGGAGCGGAGGTACTCGCGGTAGAGCGGGATGGCGGTGCGGAGGGCGCGGCGGCTTTCGAAGGGGTCGCGGATGTTGCGGCCGTAATCGTAGAGCCGTTCGGCGCGGTGGAGGAGTTCATCCGCGTGGCTGTAGGGCCGGATGACGCCGGGCGGGGGGAGGCTCTGGGCGCCGAGGGGCTGGAGGGTGGATGAGAGGACCGCCAAGCCCGCGAGGAGGGCGCGCCATGCCGGCGGGCGGCAGGCTTGGGAGAGGGCGGAGGAGCGGTCGGGCACGGCGGGGAACTCGGGGCGGGATTGATCACGGTTTGCCGCGGTTGGCGCTCTCGGGCGGGCTGAGCATTCGGCGGTATTGGCGGGCGGTGCGGAGGGACTTCTTGTCGCCCGTCAGTTCGAGGGCGTTGGCGGCTTTTCCGAGGGCCTTGTTGCGGATGGCGGGGTTGGAAGAGTAGAACTCGACGACCACGACGTAGTGTCGGGAGGCGGCGGCGGGGTCGCCGGTGGCCATGTCGACATCGCCGAGGAGGAGGCGGGCATGGGCGTTGAGGTCGCCTTGAGGTTTCAATTCGAGGCAGCGTTGGGCGGCGGCGCGGGCCTTGTCGAATTCCTTGAGGCCGGCGTGGGCGCGGGCCGTCAGGAAGTGCAGCTCGGCCTTGCGGAAGGGGTTGTCCTCGATTTTGACGAGGATTCCGAAGGGACGGAGGGCGGCCTGGAAATCGCCTGCTTCGAGGGCGCTGCGGCCGGCGGCGCGCCAGACTGCGACTTTGGTTTGCGCGGGGTGCTCGGGGGTGATGGCATGCTGGAGGTATTTCCATGCATCGGCGTAGCGTTCCTTGCGGGCGAATTGGGCGCCGAGCCATGCGAAGACAGGGCGGGGGACCTTGGTTTTGGGGTAGTCGCTCAGGAGGCGGTCGAGTTCCTGCCGGAGGGGATCCCGTTCTTCGAGGCCGTAATGGGCGAGCGCGAGGTGGAGGGTGGCCTCGCGGCCGAGAGCCTCGGGGTCGCCCTCGCGGGCCTGGCGGAAGAAGGGTATGGACTCCTGCAGGAGGTCGCGGCGGAAGCGGGCCCACCCGATCCAGAACCGCGAGGCTGCGATTTTCGCCGGGTCCCGGCCGGGGAAATCCTCTGCGAGATGCTGGTGGCAAAGCTCGAACAGTTCGAGTTGGTCCGCCTTCTTGTGCAGGTGGGCCTTTCGGGCCCAGGCGTATTCGAGGAGCTTGGGGTCGCCGGTGGTTTCGATGAGGCGCTGGTATTCGTTCTGGGCGTCGGCGGCGCGGTCGATGGCGAGGAAGGTGTCGGCTCGCTTGATGATGGCGCGCGGGGCGCGGGAGTCGCCGGGGTGCTGGTCGAGGAACGTTTCGAAGGCCTTGAGGGCCTCCTCGTGGCGTCCGGCTTCGAGGAGGGCGGAAGCGAGCCGGTATCGCAGTCCGGCGTGGTTTTCGGGAGCGATGTGACGCGGGTCGATGCGGGCGTATTGCCCGGCGGCGGCTTTGAATTGGCCCTCTTTGAAGCGGGCTTCGGCGAGCATGAGGCGGGCGTTGTGGATGCGGAGGTCGTCCGGGTGGTCCTTCTGGTAACGCTGGAGGAACTGCTCGGCGTGGCGGGCGAGGTCGCCTTGTTCGTCCTTGTGGGCGCGTGTCAGGACGGCGTAGGCGGCCTCGAATCCCGTCGCGGATTCGGGGGAGAGCTTTTCGAGTTCGCGGTAGAGGGGCACCGCTTCGGCGGGTCGGTCGAGGGCTTCGAGGGCTTTGGCGGCGAGCTGGAGCCGGCGGGCCTGGTGGTCCTTGTCGAGGGGGAAGCGTCCTTTTTTGAAGAATTCGAGGACGCGTTCGTGATTGCCGTCGAGAGAAGCCTCGCTCATGAGGGCGAGCTGGGCTTCGCCGCGCCATTTTTCGAGGCCGGGGGTGGTGAGGATGGATTCGAAGTATCGGCGTGCGAATTCCTTTTTGCCGAGGTCGCGGGCGAGGAGGGCGCACTGGAGGATGGCGTCGGCGCGGGTTTCGCGGTTGTCTGATTTCGCGAGGTGGATGAAGTGGGCGAGGGCCTCTTCTTTTCGGTGGTCCTCCTTGTAGTAATGGGCGAGGACGGTCTCGGCCTTTTCGCGAAAGGGGGATCCCTCGTCGGAGAGGACCTTTTTCAGGGCGGCGATGGTTTCGGGCCGCCGGTCGAGTTTCTCGTGACAGAGGGCGAGGCTGTAGAGGGCGCGGTGGCGGGAGGATTCGTCGTCGATTTCGGCGGCGGCGCGCCGGAAAAGCGGGGCGGCCTTGTCGTATTGCTCGGCCTTGTAGTGTTCGAGGGCGAGCTGGTAGGCCGCGGCGCCGACGAGCGGGCCCGTTTTCCATCCCTGCACGATGGCCGCGAGGCACGAGCGGAACTTGGAGGTTTCGCCGAGTTTGCGGTAGCAGACGGCTGAATAGTACCAGGACTTGATGGCGCGGGGGTGGCCGGGGAAGGCTTGCCGGAAGCGGTCGAATTGGCGGATGGCGGTCCGGAGGGTTTCCTCGCGCTGTTTCGGTTTCTTCGTTTCGAGAGCTTCGTGATAAGTCAACTGGGCGAGTTCGAAGAGGTCATTGGCGGGGTCCGCCTTGAGCGGGGCGTCGTCCTTGGGGGTGTCACCCTCCGGCGCGGCGGGGCCGCTGATTGGCAGCAAGAGGACCGGCACGAGAATCTTGAAGAGGAGGATGCGCATGGTGATCCGGTTGACAATAACCCCTTGGCGCCGGGATGCGCGCAAGAATGCGTGGCGAGGGTGATTCAATCGAGGGAGGCCTTGCGGGTGGCGAAGGAGATATTCCAGATTCCGGCCTTCTGGCAGATATCGATGACGCCCATGAGTTGCTGGTAGGAGATGTCGGCATCTCCGCGGAGACGGACGGGCTGGTTGGCGTCGATGCTGGCGATATTCTGGAGCTTGGCGAGGAGCTGGTCCGGGGTGAGCACTTCGGCATTGACGACGATTGCCCCGCTTTGCCTGATGTTGATGACGATTTCGCGGTAGGTCCGGGCGCTTTCCTTTCCTTCCGAGGAGGTGGGCACCTTGACCTTGCTGTCCTGTTCGGAGCGGGAGAACTGCCAGGTGACGAGGAAGAAGATCAGGAGGAGGAAGACGATATCGATCATGGGGGCGAGTTGGATGGAACTCGCCGGGGGTCTGGCGGCCTTGAATTTCATGGCGTGGGATCAGACGCCGTGGACATCGGCGGAGCTTGAGCGGATGGGGGCGGGCATTTGGCTGCGCGGCACGGCGTAGTCCTCCGGGTTGTCGGGGAGGTCGCGAAGAGCCTGGGTGTGGGGGTTGGCCCGCTGGAGCTGGGAACCGAGGAGGGCGAGGAGGTGGGTGGCGGCGGCTTCCAGTTCGGAGAGGTAACGCTGGACGCGGCCGCGGAAGACGGCGTAGAAGATCATGGCGATGATGCCGATGGTGAGGCCGCTGGCGGTGGTGACGAGGGCCTCCGCGACGCCGCCGGCGAGTTTCATCTGGCGCACCACCTCGACGTTGCCGGTATTGATTTCGAGGAAGGCGCGGATCATGCCGAGGACGGTTCCGAGGAGGCCGACCATGGGAGCGATGGCGCCGATATCGGCAAGGTAGCTGATGCGCTGGTGGAGGGTGTTGGCCTGTCTGGAGCCCTCGGCCTCGGCCACCTCCCGGATTTCGGAGAACTGGGCGTCGGAATTCTTGGTGGCGAAATCGAGGGTTTTCTGGGAGATGCGTGCGATGCACTCGCCGCGGCGGTGGGCGTAGCTGACCAGCCCGAGGTAGTCGCGTTTTCGGATGAGGCTCTCGGCGACGCGCATGAAGCGGTCGCTTACAACGGTGCGGCGTCGGATGGTGAGAAAAAACAACAGGATGAGGACCACGGTGGTGACGGAGAGCAGCCCGAGGGGCCACATCATGATTCCGCCTTCCTTGAGGATCTCGAGAAGGTTGATTTTTTCCACCCCGGCCGGCTGTTCCTGGCCGAGAGCGGTGCCGGAGAAGGCCAGGAGGATCGGCAAAGCGAGGACAAGACGATTCATGGGACGGGAAGGAGTGTAGCGGCTCCCTGCCCGGGTTCAAGCGCCGCAACTCGGGGCGCTTGTTCGGTTCATTTTGTGCCGGCCCGGGGAATGGGAGAGGAAATTCGCGGAAATGCGGGTAGGATGGGGTCGCGAGATGGGTCAGGCCGAGTTGAGATCCCGATTGGCGGAAGTGCCGCACCGGCCGGGGGTGTATTTGATGAAGGACCGGCTGGGAGGGGTGATTTACGTGGGCAAGGCGCGCGATTTGCGGAAGCGTTTGGGGAGCTACTTCATGCCCTCGCGGAAGGCGCAGGCGGAACTGAAGATGCGCGCCCTGCTGGACTCGATTCGGGATTTCGAGATTCATCCGGTGCGTAACGAGCAGGAGGCGCTGCTGTTGGAGGGGAAGCTGATCAAGCAGTATCGGCCCCGGTACAACGTGAGCTTCCGGGACGACAAGCGGTTCCTGCTGGTGCGGATCGACCCGTCGGAGCGGTGGCCGCGCTTTGTGTTGACGCGTTTGAAGCGGAGCGACGGGTCGCGGTACTTCGGGCCGTTCGCGCATTCGGGGGCGCTGCGGGCGACGATCGCGTGGCTGAACCGCGAGTTCGGGTTGCGCAGCTGCCGGGCGCGCATTCCGGCCGGCAAGGACTACAAGCACTGCAGCGCGGACGTGATCCGGAACTGCAGCGCGCCGTGCATCGGGAACGTGACGCGGGAGGAATACATGGCGCGGGTCGAGCAGGCGTGCGAATTGCTGGAGGGGAAGGGGCGTCGGGAACGCTTGAAGTCGCTGCACGAGGAAATGGACGAGGCGGCGCGCCGGTTGGACTTCGAGCGGGCGGCGCGGCTGCGGGACGTGATGCAGAATCTCGAGCTGACGCTGAACCCGACGCGGCAGTTTTCGCGCGGGCGGGGGGTTCCGACGACGGTGAAGCCGCTGGACGATTTGTCGGAGTTGGCGGATGCCCTGCAGCTTCCGGCGTCACCTGCGGTGATGGAGTGTTTCGACATTTCCAACGTGTCGAGCAATCACATCGTGGCTTCGATGGTGCGCTTCCGGGACGGCCTGCCGGAGAATCGGAACTACCGGCGCTACCGCATCCGGACCGTCGCAGGGCAGGATGATTTCGCGAGCATGGCGGAGGTGATCCGGCGGCGATACACGAGGATCCTCCGGGAAGGAGCGGAGGCCGACCCCGCGGGGGAGGTCACGCAGGAGCGGCCGGTGGAGGCGATGCGGCGGCTGGAGCGGGCGGGCAAGGCGCCGGTCTCGCTGCCGGATCTCGTGATTGTGGACGGCGGAAAGGGACAGCTGAGCGCTGCCACCGCGGAATTGCAGCGACTGGGGTTGCACGATCTCCCGATCGTGGGGCTGGCCAAGAAGCGGGAAGAGATTTTCCGCCCCGGCGCGGGCGACCCGCTCGTGCTGTCCCACGAGAGCGGCGCCCTGAGACTCCTCCAGCGGATCCGTGACGAGGCTCATCGCTTTGCCAACAGTTACAACGAACTCCTGCTGCGAAAGCGCATGCGGGAATCCCTCCTCGACGACTGCCCCGGCATCTCGCCGAAGCGCAAGGCCGCGCTACTGGAAAAGTTCGGGTCCGTCGAACGCATCCGCGCCGCCCAACCCGCGGAAATCGCGGAACTCCCGGGCATCTCGCTGAAGTCGGCGGAACTCATCCTCGAGTGGCTGAAGCGGTAGGGGGCGGGGTGCGGTTCGGGAGAGATTATGCACGTGGCAAACCCAAGGCCTCACCGTTTGGCCAAGCGGTTGATTTGAGCAACCAACAATGCTCCCATGGCCCCACCCGAGATGCGATCCATGATCTTGATGTCTTTGGTCGCATGCCGCCTCCACGAAGAAGGAAGCAACAGATGCCAGCCCCGCACGGCGAGCCCGATTATCGAGAGAATGCCGACGGCCCAAAGGATGAGCAGGCAGATACGATGACGGGTATCCTCCGCTGCCTCATCTCGCTGGAACCGCTTGGCCTCTTTTCGCGCCGCTTGGCTGGTTTCAATGTCCGCTGGGGCATCTTCAACGACGAAACCAATCCGGCGGGGGGGTCAGGCCTTGACTGCGAACTCGAGGGCGCGTTGTTTCATTTGGGTGGCCATGATATTGAGGGCGTTGGCGCGGGTTGGGGCGAGGTGTTCCTTGAGGCCGGTCCGGTTGATGAAGGAGAGGTCGGCGGTGAGGATTTCGTCCGGGGGCTGGTCGTCGAGGGTTCGGATGAAGAGAGCGATCATGCCCTTGGTGATGAGGGAGTCGGAGTCGGCGAGGTAGTGGACGCGACCGTTGTTGCAGGAGGCTTCGAGCCAGACCTGGGACTGGCAGCCTTCGATGAGGCGCTCGGGGGTCTTGAGGTCCTCGGGCATGGGAGGGAGCTGTTTGCCGAGGCTGATGACGTATTCGTAGCGCTCGGTCCAGTCCTGGAAGAGGGCCAGTTCGTCGAGGAGTTCCTGCTGCTTGTCGGCGATTGTCATTCCGGGGAGAAGAAAACCCCGGATGGCGGGGGATTCACGGACTTTTTTCGGGGGGCTAGCGCAGCATGGCGGAGGCTTTTTCGACGGCGGTGGCGAGGGCGGCGACTTCTTCGCGGGTGTTGTAGCAGGCGAAGGAGGCGCGGACGGTGCCGGTGATGCCGAAACGATTCATGAGGGGCTGGCAGCAGTGGTGGCCGGTGCGGACCGCGATGCCCATCTGATCGAGGAGGGT